>CBINHE010000034.1:0-40237 GCA_966250375.1 uncultured Oxalobacteraceae bacterium | reverse complement strand
CTTGCAAAACGCGTTGGCCAGGTTGGCCAGAGCCTGTTCATTGAAGCGGCCCATCTCGCCTTCGCTTGCGCGCTTCGCCACTTCCGCGGCCAGCGCCGCGAGCGCAGCCTGGCAGGCGCCGTCCCCGGGCAGCTTCCAAAACGCGTTGGCCAGGTTGGCCAGCTCCTGTTCCTTGAAGCGGCCCATCCCGCCTTCGCTTGCGCGCTTCGCCACTTCCGCGGCCAGCGCCGCGAGCGCCCCCCGGCAGGCGCCGTTCTCGGGCAGCTTGCCGAACGCGTTGGCCAGGTTGGCCAGAGCCTGCTCCTTGAAGCGCCCCATCCCGCCTTCGCTTGCGCGCTTCGCCACTTCCGCGGCCAGCGCCGCGAGCGCCCCCCGGCAGGCGCCGTCCTCGGGCAGCTTGCAAAACGCGTTGGCCAGGTTGTCCAGAGTCTGTTCAGTGAAGCGGCCCATACCGCCTTCGCTTGCCCCGCGCTTCGCCGCTTCCGCGGCCAGCGCCGCGAGCGCCCCCCGACAGGCGTCGTTCTCGGGCAGCTTGCAAAACGCGTTGGCCAGGTTGGACAGAGTCTGTTCATCGAAGTCTCTGATCCCGCGTTGCAGGGCATACCTCACATAATTGGCCAAATGCGTCACCGCTTCCCTGCATGACGGATGGTTCATGAACTTGATGAAACCATTGCCCAGCATGGACAGGCTTTGCGCATCGACCTGGTCAAGCCGCTCGTCTGGCACGCAATGGAAACGGGAGGCGATATGCCCGCACGCCTGCCGGCAGGTCACATCCTCCGTCTTGCTGAACGCATTGCAAAACGTCGAGTTTCGCCGCCAGTTGCCGGCATCGAGAAGCACGCCGTGATGCGCCAGGCAGTGGGCCGCCGCCCTGGCCAGCGCTTCCCGCGTCTGCTCGGTGCGCTCCCTGACCTGCTTCCGCGTCAGCGGCGTCTGCCCCAACTGCATCATCGCGCCGGCGAGGACATTCACGTAAAGCTGCAAATCGAGCGGAGACTTGTTGTCTTCGATCCGGATCCGCAGGAAGCGCGCATATTGCTCGCCGCCATACAGCGCGCGCGCGTCGGTTTTCTTTGCATGGGACGCGTCGTGGATCAGCTCCGACTCGGTCGGTTCGCGTTGCACAATGCGGCGCAGGTTGAGTGGCAAGCGGTATTCTTCGCGCCGCTCGTTGGCCGGGACCGGCATCTCGTCATTGCTGCGCCTGCCACCGGCGCCGAAGGTGCGCTCCACCCAGCGCCGGGTGGAGGTTTCTCCGCCGCGCCATCTGTTGCCTGACGGTGCCGGTTGCGGCGCCTGTCCTGCCAAACCGGATTCCCGCCCATGAGGAGCGCGCCGTGATGGATCGGGCAAGGCGGGCTGGCTTGCAAAGGGGGAGGTGGACCGGCTTCTGGTGTTGATCATGGTGTGAAAGATGGTTGAACGAATGGGCATGCACCAGTACAAGCCGGCATGAGGTAACTTCATGAGTGGCTGCAACGGCTTTTCAGTTCCACTGGCCGGCATGGCTACCCGAGGCATCGTCACGATGCATGCTTGAGCAACGTTTGCCGTCTACCGCTCTCCCGGCTTTCCTGGCGACCGGGACGGCGATTCTTGCGTCGGGCTGAGCCGGGCGGCAAAAGCAGTTGCAAGCGGAGACGATGGAAGCGGCAGGTTACGTGGTGACATGCCGTTGTTTGCGTGCCTGGCGAAATGGGGCAGCACCCGCCAGGCATTGCGCGAATCCCCGCGAAAAAAACGGGGCTGCCAGCAAGATGAACCCTGGCGTGGGAAAGCTGGTTAGCGCTTATGGGGGATTGCCCTCCTCATCCAGCGCGAGTTCCTTGAACGTATCCCACATCGGCAGGATATCGGTGTTGAGGTAAGCGTTGAGTTGTTCTTGCGTCACTCCCGGATGCTCGGCATGCATGGCGCGGGTGAGCGCAGTGCGAAAGGCCGCCTGCAGAGCATCGTCTGCCAAGTCGGGGGTCTGCCGGTCGATGTCGCGCAAGGTGCGCTTCGCTACCGGGAACGTGGCTTCACGGATTTGTTCAGCGGCGAGTCCGACAGGGGTGGCGCCGATGACGCCGGCATTGTCTTGCGCATGCCGTGACAGTGGTATGCCGATCATTTGCAAGACTTCTTCGATATGACGGGTATCGCAAAAGTCGCGGCCGGCAGCGAGGAAGTCGATGAGATTGTTCACCCCATTCTCTTGTGCCTGGTCGCGTTCGGTGTCAGGTGTGCGTTCCCATTGCGCTTCCATCGCAAGAACGACGTAACAGAGCACATGGCCTGACGAGTAGCGGAAATCATTGTAGTACGCCCTACGCTGACCATAGCCTTTCTGGAACATGGTCCGAGCGACATCGCAGGCAGCACGATAGCGGGGATGGTGCGCGGCATGGCGCTCAAAAGCGGCAAACAAGCGCTTCTCGATGGTTTTCATTTCAGCACGATCTTGCTCAGTTTCGCCTTTCAGGTTGCCGGGGAATTGGTTAGCCAGTTCGTCGAGCCGCCGCTTGAAGGCGTCCGTGAGGGGCTGCTGATGGACATTCATGTCCCCAGCCGCAGCCGCCCGAAGGGCATCCTCTCCATCGGCTGCGAGTGAGGGCAGGATCAATCGCGGCACTGCTTGTCTCCCTGCGCGGCGTCGCTCGATCTCCTCACGTACCGCAATAATTTCTGCGTCGGGCAAGGGGTTGCCTTGTAAATTGATTTCGGTTCCTGCAGGGAAATCGAGCAATACACGGGGTACGGTGGTGAATTGGTTGTTACGCAGCCAAAGTCTTTGTAGTTTGGACAGTTGCCCGATTTCACCAGGTAAGGCGACGAGATGGTTGTTATCCAAATCAAGTGTTTGTAGATTGGACAGTTGCCCGATTTCACCAGGCAAGGCGGCGAGCTGGTTGTTATTCAGATCAAGTGTTTGTAGATTGGACAGTTGCCCGATTTCACCAGGCAAGGCGGCGAGTTTGTTGTTCTGCAGATCAAGTTTTTGTAGATTGGTCAGTTGCCCGATTTCACCAGGCAAGGCGGCGAGTTTGTTGTTCTCCAGCCAAAGACTTTGTAGATTAGTCAGTTGCCCGATTTCACCAGGCAAGGCGGCGAGCTTGTTGTTACCCAGCCAAAGTGTTTGTAGATTGGTCAGTTGCCCGATTTCACTAGACAAGGTGGCGAACTGGTTGTAACGCAGCTCAAGTATTTGTAGATTGGTCAGTCGCCCGATTTCACTAGGCAAGGCGGCAAAGTTACCAGCCCGTAGACGTAGTTCTCGTAGATTGATCAGCTCCCTAGTCCTAGGGACCTGATTTCTCAGTTGGGAATAACATTTCTCCTGAAAATCGCGCATCCGTTTGATATGACGTTTCACGCTTTCAGGTGCATAGCAATTCGCTTGCAAATCTGCCAGGATGTTTTGCGCATAGAGGCTCTGTGGATCGGGATCGCCAAAAAGGTTTTTAACTCTACGATTGAACTTTGGAAGCAGCCTGCATGGCGCATATTGTTTTCCAGTTGAGCCAAAAACGCGAGACGGCCACATGGCTTTTGGGGGGCAAAAATCTTCAACCTTTGCAGAAAATGGCCCCCCGACTGAAACAGGCCCGGTGCGGGTGGCGGAGAGGGCATGTGCCGCTCAACGGACGGTGAGTTGGATGTGCCGGGATTGTCCGGGAGTGCATTTTGCGAATGGTGCGCTGTTGCTGCCGTTGATGAGCGGATGTCCATGGTCATTCTCGCTGAAAAAATGAAATGAAGGCTTGATAGCGCGCAGCGCGGGAAGACGGCTACTACGTTACCAAATACGATGAGTGGCGAAAAAGGGCATTCAGTTCCAACGCGGTTGGCGCGGGACAGGTTCGGGAAATGCGAGAGCTTGAGTGTGGATGCTATCCAGCCTGATCGAGCGCCAATGCTGTGGTTCTGCCTCCTTGTAGATGTAATGTGGTCAGGCAGCGTTTTGCGTAGTCATGCTGCCTACGTAAAACGCATCTCTGTCAACAACGCGAGAATCTTCAAGTATTCAGCCGGCTATTGATCTTCTGCGCCAGCTCCAGGTGGGCCGTCAGTACAGGCAGTGTTTCAATAGCGAATGCCCTGATATCCGCGTCATTCTCATTCGCCGCATGCAGCTTGAAGGACGCTACATCTTTTGCATGAACGTTGACATTGTTGTCCATGTAGGCCCTGTCGAACGCTTGGCCGGACAATTGCGACAATCTGATGTAGGCACGCACTTGTTCGGCCGCGACTTCACGCGGCAGCGTGAGATTATTTCTCTGTGCCAGCTGCTCCACCCGGTTATTGGCACGGGTATGGTCATTGATCATCCGTTGCGCATACTGGCGCACCTCGACATCCGACGTTTTTTGCAGTGCCAGCTTCGACAACAGGATTTCACCCATGCCGTCCTGGAATGCAGCGAACAGCAGACTAGGTTCTATCCCCTCATAGATATCCCTTGCCGTTTGCAGATGCATCGACAGCTTTGGCAGCGTCCTGGCGGCAAATGCCTTGATATCGGCATCGGTCCCGCCCCCCGCTTGCGCCGTCGCTTGCGTTACGCCCACTGCGTGTACAAGGACGTTGTGGTTCATATACGCCTTGTCGAAATCCACGCCAGTCATCTTCGACATATCGTCGTAGGCAGCTTTGTGTTCCACTGGAATATCAACCGGCAAAGTTATGTTCTCTGCCTGAGCCAGCTGCGTGATTTCATTGTTAACCTGCGTATGATCATTGATCATCCTCTGCGCAAACTGCCTGACTCCCGTATTACTTGACTTTTGTAGTGCCAGTGTGGACAACTGGATTTCAGCCTTTCCGTCCTGGAATGCATTCATCAGGAAGACGGCCGGATCAATCATTCCACCAATTGTCTTTGCCGATAGCAGATGTATCTGCAGGGCGGGCAAGGTATTGGCAGCAAATGTCTTGATATCGGCATCCGCTCCGGCGATGGCCTGCTCTCTGAACAGGCTCACGTCTTTTTCATGCACCATGACATTGCGGCGTATGTATGCCCGGTCGAAATCAATGCCGTTAAGGTTAGACAAGTTTTGCAGTGTTGTCTGGTCTGCTGCAGAAGCGACGGTCGGCAACGGAATGTTCTTTGCCTGGGCCAATTGCGTGATCTCATTGTTGGCCTGGGTATGATCGTCAATCATCCTTTGCGCGAACTTTTTTACGTTGTCATCCACCGCTTTTTGCAAGGCAAGCCGGGATACCGCGATCTCTGCGACTCCGTCCTGATAAGCGCTTATCAGAAAATTCCTGCTTTCCGCCGCAGTGGAAGAGGTATTCACGGTCAGGCCAGAACCCACACTCGGCACGTCATTGATATCAGCACTTCCAGCGCCACTGGCAAGTAAGGCTGTGAAGGTCATTGCTAGCATTTTTTTCATTACTGTGCTCCAAAATAAATAAATCGCACGCCATCTGCACATGCAGAAGCCCCGTGTCGCACACCATGGCCTTGAGACGAATATCAGGTTCATGCGCTAGCGATGGCTGCGATACACCGCAATGCAAATACGACTCGCGAAAATATGTCACTTTGCCTTGCCGTTTTCATCAGAACCGCTACTGCACCGCTCTGTTCCTGCAATTTCGCCAGACTGCCTCTGGTCTCTGACAAGGATCAAGACTTGTGCGAATGGTCGTTGCTGCCATTCAAAGTCATTTCTCATGGATGAGGTATTAGCTTATTGATCTTTCTGTAATATGGATCGAGAAACAGCAGCTTGCCAGGAGGCTGGTCCATATCGTCGATCGTGAAGCTGATTCGGTTGCGCATTTGCGGCAATGGAGCAAAGCGGGCAGCGACTGGCTGGTGCGGGTCAAGGCGGGTTCGCATATGCGTTGTGGCGGCACAAAGATGACGCTGTCTGCCGTAGCGAGGAAATTTGCCTTGTTCGAGCTGCGACAGCTTGAGGCAAATGACAATCCGCTATCAGGTTTGCATCAGGTCTTTACCGAACAAAAATCCACATCTGCGTAAGCACACTATAATCTTCTGCTTTGTAGATTATTTTCGGGAATGCGAATGAAAAAGACACTGCTGTGGACCTTGCTTGCATTTGTGACAGCAACGCAAGCCGCTTCGATTGACGCAACCATGCCGCAGCAGCTCAGCCCGCTGCAACAACAATCCCAGGCAGCGCATCTATCCGCTGAAGTTCTGACCCGCTACCACTACCAGCCCATCGTGCTCGACGATGCCATGTCGGAAAAAATATTCGATCGCTATCTGAAATCGCTTGATCCCGAAAGAATATTTTTCGTGCAAGCGGATATCGACCGATTTGCCAAGGCTCGAACCCAACTGGACGATGCCATTCTCAAAGAAAATCTGAATACTCCTTTCGCTATTTTCGATTTGTACCAGCAACGCATCGCTACGCGCTTCGCCTATGCACGCACGTTGCTCAAGCAAGGCTTTGATTTCGAACAAAAAGAAAGCTACCAATACGAGCGCGAAAAGGCCTCATGGCCCAAATCGGAAGACGCCATGCGCGACCTGTGGCGCAAGCGCATCAAAAACGACTGGCTCCGGCTCAAGCTTGCGGGCAAAGACGATAAAAGCATCGGCGATACTCTGGACAAGCGTTACAACAATTATTTGACGCGCATAGCCCAGCTCAAAAGCGACGACGTGTTTCAAATCTTCATGAATGCCTATACAACGTCCATCGAACCGCACACCAATTATCTGGGACCGAAGGCGTCAGAAAATTTCGACATTGCGATGAAGCTATCGCTGGTAGGTATTGGCGCGGTGCTGCAGGAAAAGGACGAATACACCACGATTCGGGAACTCGTTCCTGGCGGCCCCGCCGCACTTTCCGGCAAGCTGAAAATCGGGGATCGCATCGTCGGTATCAGACAAGGCGAAAAAGGCGCCATGACAGAAGTTCTGGGCTGGCGTCTGGACGACACCGTTGCGTTGATTCGCGGCGCAGTCGATTCGATAGTATCGCTTGACGTGTTTCCCGTGGATGCCGGCCTGGACGGCAAGCATAAACTCGTTTCGCTGACGCGCAAAAAAATCAATCTGGAACAACAGGCAGCAAAAAAATCGATCATTAACGTAAAAAACGGTAATGCAACTCTTCGCATCGGCGTGATTTCTCTACCCACTTTTTATCAGGATTTTAGCGCGCGACAAAAAGGCGACAAGAATTTCAAAAGCGCCACCCGCGATGTGTCGCGCCTGTTGGCCGAGCTCAAAAAGGACAAAGTCGACAGCGTGCTGATCGATTTGCGCAACAATGGCGGCGGTTCATTGAGCGAAGCTGTTGAACTCACCGGCTTGTTTATCGATAAAGGCCCTGTGGTACAACAACGCAACGCTCAAGGCAAAGTCATAGTGGAAAGCGACACCAACGCCGGCCTCGCCTGGGGTGGTCCGCTTGGCGTGCTGATTAATCGCGGCTCGGCCTCGGCGTCGGAGATTTTTGCCGCGGCGATGCAAGACTACGGCCGCGGCCTCGTGATCGGTGAGCCGAGCTTTGGCAAAGGAACCGTACAAACCATGGTGAGCCTGGATCAGATAGCACACAACGACAAGGCGAAATTCGGTGAACTCAAGATGACCATTGCCCAATTTTTCCGCATCAACGGCGGCACCTCGCAACTGCGCGGCGTGATACCGGATATCAGCTTCCCGACCACCTCCGATACCGAGAGCTTTGGGGAATCCAGTTACGACAACGCACTGCCATGGGGGCAAATCAAGGCCGCCAAGTACACGCCAGCCGGTGATTTGACAGATCTGCTGCCAATGCTGCGGGCACGTCATGACGCCCGCGTGGCGCAAGACAAGGACTTCCAGTACTTGCGGGAAGATATTGCCGAGTTCAACATGCAACGCAAGAAGAACCTCCTCTCGCTCAATGAGGCCGAACGGCGCAAGGAACGCGATGCACAAGAAGCGCGGCTAAAGTCACGAGAGAAAAATGGCGGGACTGAAAAGGCTGCCAACGAAAAAACGATTCCCAAAGGAAAATCCAAGGCACTGAAACTTGTTGCGTTTGAGGATGATGGCCTGCAAGCCAATGAGCGCACTCTTACCGCTGAACTGACAGCTGAAAAGGCACAAAAAAATGCCAAGGACGTATTGTTGAACGAAGCTGTGCAAATACTCGGCGACGAAATCGGTCTGCTGAAAACCAACACCAAGCTCGCTACGCACGTGTTGCCGACTTCACATTGATTACCGGTCAGCCGCGAGAGCATCCCGATTTTAGAAGAGTCGGGTTCTCTCACATGAGAACAAGCTTATTGACGGGAGCACGCAAGAACTCGGCATTAATAAACACGGGCCGAAAACGGCACGCCGGATTTTGAGGCGATGGCCTCAGAAGTTGCGGCGGTTGGCATATCTAACTTCTATACAGCCAAATAACGCAAATACATTATCCTGGCTGATGCGCTTCTGCGTCGCGGCAGAGCAGCGCGGACAGGTTCATAACCATCGCGAAAATCGCGGTCGGGGGCGGCACCATCAAATTTCCGGGTCTTCAAAAATAAAGTGATGCTGCCCCTGTCGCAGCTCAAGTCCCCATTTCTTCTTTTGGCTTGAACTGCTTGTCGCTGATTCGGAATTTATCGCGACGATCACCCATCAAGATACGCAAATCCTTGATGCTTAAATCACTGATTTCGTGCATCCGGATGAGCATGGATGCGCCAACCGACAACTTTCGATGACGGATCTTGCTGATCACCGGAGGCGCTACCTCAAGCGCACGCGATAGTGCTGCGTCGTTTTTCAAACTTAGCTTATCCATTAATGTATCCAGTAAGTTATTCGGATCATATGTAAGCTGATTGCTGAGTAAGTTATTTGTCATGGGGAGTTAAATATTCACAATTCAATTAATAATTTGGCACATATCCCAACCGTGATTTAGCGCGGCCGAGACTACTTTTGACATCGCGGCAATGTCAGCAGCATGTTTTATGGAAATTGATATTATAACAATCTGGCATGCCTTAAAGTCGCGATACGCATAAATTTATCCCATAAATATGGGATATGGAATAATGTACTGCACGGCAATGTCGATGTGGTTGCTTATTAATCAACAAACCTCAAAAAGACAGTGAAATGCATCCAAATGGACATTTTTCCGAGTCTATGGCTCGTATAGTGTTGCATTCTGTTTGCGTGTAACCGGCTGTGCGCACCGGTCACTTTTTGCAGGATGTCGCGAGCCGTTGCCGTCCGGACGAACGGCTTCGGATTGGCGTTGTGATGAGAGACGTATTATTCCACCGCCGTTAATTCCAGGACGTTGGGAAGTTTTTGAGGCGCGTAGTGGTCGCAGATGAGGTGTCGCGTCTTCCCTTCGGAGTCTCACGGGCGATCTTGCATAGGAAGCGTAGCCATGCCTCATGACGAAAACGTTGCCGGCATTGGACAATGACCTGTCCATCGAGCATGTTCAGCGCGGTGAACAGGGGACGTGCCATTGCATTTGAAATGAGTGGTCAATACCCTACCCTGCCGAATCCAGGGGGATGCTTTCAGCGCTTGCCGGAGCGCTGGCCGCCGATCTTGGGCTTCTTGGCTTTCTTCGGTTTTTTCAACACCTGCCCGCTCGCATCAGTCATTGGCACCCGATGCTCCGGCTCGAAACCCGGCTCATCAATCCGATGCAAAGCCTGCCGAGTCAAGGCTTCAATCGTCGACAACAGCTGAACCTCATCGGCGCACACCAGCGAGATCGCCTCTCCTGTGGCGCCGGCACGGCCTGTGCGACCGATACGATGGATATAATCTTCGGCTACGATCGGCAAGTCAAAGTTGACCACTTGCGGCAGATCGTCGATATCCAGCCCGCGTGCCGCCACGTCAGTCGCCACCAGTATCTGCACCTCGGCCGCCTTGAAACGTTCAAGCGCGCGGAGGCGGGCCGGCTGCGGCTTGTCGCCGTGAATCGAGTCGGCGCTGACGCCTTGCGCAAGCAGAGTCTCGACCAACTGGTCAACACCCTTGCGGGTCTTCACGAATACCAGCACCTGGCCCCAGCGTTTTTTCTTCAATAGATGGCTAAACAGCGCAGCCTTGCGTTTTTTATCAACCGGAATCATCCACTGCTTGACGCTCTTCGCCGTAGTATTGCGGGGACTGACTTCAATGCTCAGCGGATTAACCAGCAAGGCAGCCGCCATCGCGCGGATCGCATCCGAGAATGTCGCTGAGAACAACAGAGTCTGCCGGCGCTTTGGCAGCGCAGCGAATACAGCATCCAGCTCGCGCGAGAAACCGAGGTCGAGCATGCGGTCGGCTTCATCCAGCACCAGCGTCTGCAACTGATTGAACTTGACCGCGTTCTGGCGATACAGATCGAGCAAACGACCGGGTGTGGCGACCAAGACATCAAGACCTTTGCGCAGTTTCATCATCTGCGGATTGATGCTTACCCCACCGTACGCGACGTGAGTACGCAACGGCAGCTTCGCGCCGTATTCACGAAAACTCTCATGTACCTGCTCAGCCAATTCACGCGTCGGCGTCAGCACCAGCACGCGTACCGAATTGCTGGCCACTTGCGAACCTTCCATGGTCAGCCGTTGCAGCAAGGGCAGTGCAAAACCTGCGGTTTTTCCGGTGCCGGTTTGCGCCGCCGCCATCAAATCCCGCCCGGCCAGTACCGCCGGAATCGCCTGTGCCTGCACCGGCGTAGGAGTTTGGTAGCCAAGCGTGTCGAGGGTTTGGAGCAATGGATCGATCAAGCCGAGGGAGACAAACGTCATGGGGATAACCAGTACCTTGAAAAGCGAAAAATAGAATGGGGGGAGTGTAGCCTGTCATGCACCTGCAAGCGCGGGAGTTTTTGACTTGCCGATTCTGCGTACGCGCGATGGCGGCAGGATCAAGCGGATCAAACCCGGAATCAGACAGGCCTACTTCAGCCAGCGACCAATTCCGGGGTACGGTCAGTCCACGGACGGCAAGCGCACCGTATACTGACCCGACTTCTCGTCGCGCACCATCTGCAAAAGATGGCGTTTCTGCGCATCCTCTACCAGCTCCCTGAACGAACGGTAGCCGTATGCCGATTCGGTGAAGCCGGGCCTGCGCCGCTTCATCGTTTGCTTCACCATCGATCCCCACATCTTGTCTTCCTCGCCGCGCTCGGCACTCAAGGCTTCAATGGTTTCGACGATGAAATCGAGTGCTTCCTGCCGCCTGTCGTCTTCACCCTTCGGTTGCTTTTCTTTCACTCCGCCGCCGTTGGCAGCGGCCTTTGCGGGTGCTTTTTTCTCGGCGGGTTTGCGTTTCGGCTTTTGCTCGCGTACCAGGTCATCGTAAAAAATGAATTCGTCGCAATTGGCACTGAGCAGATCCGACGTCGAATCCTTCACGCCGATACCGATCACATATTTATTGTTCTCTCGCAGCTTCGATACCAGCGGCGAAAAATCGGAGTCGCCGCTGATGATAACGAAGGTATCGACATGGGATTTCGTATAGCACAGATCGAGCGCATCAACGACCATGCGGATGTCGGCCGAATTCTTGCCGGACTGACGCACATGCGGTATCTCGATCAGTTCGAACGCCGCTTCGTGCATCGGTCCTTTGAAATCCTTGTACCGATCCCAGTCGCAATACGCCTTCTTGACTACGATGCTTCCCTTGAGCAGCAAGCGCTCGAGTACACGCCGAATATCGAACTGCGCATATTTCGCATCACGCACACCAAGCGCGACGTTCTCGAAGTCGCAGAACAAGGCCATGTTCGAGATGTCAGTTTGTCCTGCCATGATGGTTCCCGCATTTGATTATTGGATACCGCCAAGAATAACATTGAACGATTCCTCGCCTGCGTTGCGCCGATTCATTGATCTTCTGCTGAAGGGATTCGCCTGAAGCTACTACCGGCGACGTTGATACCCCGGGTTAGCCGGTCCGCGATGCTCGATATGGCGAAATGTAATGCGCCCCTTGCTCAGATCATATGGAGACAACTCAAGCGTCACCTTGTCACCCGCAAGAATCCGGATATGGTTCATCCGCATTTTCCCCGAGGTGTAGGCAACAAGCTGGTGACCATTGTCAAGATTCACGCGAAAACGAGAATCCGGCAGCACTTCCGCGACAAGGCCGTTCATTTCAAGAAGTTCTTCTTTAGACATCATTCATTTCCATATAAAGGGCCGCCGTTGCCGAAGCAACCGACTACAGACTGCACGTTGTGAAGTGTGCTTGTTTGTGACCCGTGAAGAATAAGCTGGCCTGCAAGCAGGTAGCCACGATTTCGCTCTCCCGCATGCATCGCCTGACAGGCAGCAATAGAGAGCGCTTTCAAGGGTCGCATTAGCTCACCCTCACTGCACAACGACAAACACTGGGAATAGCCAGCACGCTTGAGACACTAACATGCGCGCGACCGGGGATGGTGAAAAATTCGAGGACTAACAACCAATTCGAGAAAAGGGCAATCCGCCCAGCGAAGACGCAGTATACCGCATAACCGGAATAGGCCTTCTGGATCGAGGTACTGATGACACCTTCATTATGTTGCTCTGCATCAATATATTTGGCATGATGATCGTTTTGCTATCGGCGCCTGCTCGCATTTGAATCTTGAATCGGCGGCGTAGATGACAGGCCGGCTTGCTCGCCGCGCGTTCTTGCGGTGCGCATGGGACGGGGAATGGAGCCGCAGGTAGCTCCATATTCACAAAGTCCTCGGATTCAAGAGTAACGAATGTGATTTTATACAAAGACGCGACTCGCTTCTGGTAACGAACAGGCAAAAAAATATGAAGGCTGCTGCACGGATAAGTATGAGTTTCGGCTTTGGCTTCGTCTCGATTTTGCTGGTCGTCGCCATGGCACTGGGTATTGGCCACATCACACAAATCAAGGGAAATCTTGACAACATCAACATGCATAATGCCCAAAGCAAGCTGGCTATGACCATGTATCTTTCCGTCACGGAACGAGCGCTCGCCATGCGGAACTTGATACTTTTGGCAGATCCGGATGAAATCCAGATAGAGGTCAGTCGCATCAGGGACCAAGAGAAGAAATATGCTTCCGCGGAAAAGGAATTGAGCGATATATTCGCGTCACTTCCCGATATCAAGGAAGAAGAAAAAGCCAAGCTCGAACAGATCAAGGAAGTGGCTGTCGCCGCCACCTCTTTTACCAAAAAGGCGACGGAATTGGCGCTGGCGAAAAAGAGTGAAGAAGCCTATGCACTGCTGCGATTCACATTCCGGCCAATGCAAAAACAATGGTGGGAGTTGCTGCATGAGTTGATCGCGCTTGAGGAAATACGCAATGAACGTGCAACGATTGCGGCCGATCAAGCGTACGACCACGCGCGCACACTCATGCTGGTATTCGGCGGGATGGCCTTGATTTCCAGCATCATCGCCGCCTGTTTGATAAGCCGGAACATTACCAATCTGAAGCAAGCCGAGCGGAGCCTCAAACAGTCGCATGCCCAATTGCACGAACTGGCGGTCCACCGCGAAACCGTGCAGGAGGAAGAGCGCAAAAATATTGCACGGGAATTGCACGATGAACTCGGACAAATTCTCACTGCGCTGCATATGCATGTTTCAGTACTGCGCCTTAAGTTCGGCGCGAACAATCCGCCGCTGGTGGAGCATGCTCACGCATTGACGGACATGGTGGAGACAACCATGCAAGTCGTGAGGCGCGTGGTCTCCAACCTGCGTCCACCGGCGCTCGATATGGGCATCGCCACTGCGCTGGAATGGTTGGTGGAGGAATTCGCCCGGCACAGCCGGATTGCATGCAAGCTGACGATCGAAGAAAAGGAAATGGCACTCGACGAAAGCCGCGCCGTGGCCATTTTCCGCATTGTGCAGGAATCGCTGACCAACGTTGCGCGGCATGCACACGCTCGCCAGGTGAACGTAACTTTGAAACGGCAGGATGCGGATTGCATTCTGAAGATAAGCGACAATGGGAAAGGATTCGACCCCGACATGCGCAGACCGGGATCGTTCGGCTTGGACGGCGTGCGGGAGCGCGTACATACGCTGGGAGGCGAAGTCGCCTTGTTCAGCGCATCCGGCCAGGGAACGGTTCTCGAAGTGCGTCTTCCCATCGGCAACGCTTCGGCCTACCCATGATTCGACTATTGATTGCCGACGACCACGCTATTGTGCGTGAGGGACTCAAACAGATTTTTTCCTTGTTCGATAACGTGGAAGTTGCCGATGAGGCGGCCAATGGCGAGCAGGTGATGAGCGCCCTGCGCAAGAATATATTTGATCTGATCTTGCTCGACATGGCCATGCCTGGTATCAGCGGCTTGGATCTGATTGCGCGCATTCGTCTCCATCATGCCCGGTTGCCCATTCTCGTTCTCAGCATGCATAGCGACCCCCAGATAGTACGGCGGGCGCTGAAGGCGGGCGCGTCCGGTTACCTCCCAAAGGATACGCTTCCCGAAACCTTGGTAGCAGCCATCGGCAAAATTGTCACGGGAGGGCGTTATATCGATCCCTTGCTGGCTGAGCGGATTGCATTCGATATCGTGGACTCATCCTATCTGAATACACCTCACGCGCATCTATCGGACCGGGAATTTCAGATCTTGCGTTTGCTTGTCAGCGGCAAGAGCATCAATGAAATAGCCGACGAACTCGTCATCAGCAACAAGACTGTCAGCACGCACAAGATGCATTTGATGAAAAAAATGAACTTCAAGTCAAATGCCGACTTGGTGAGCTATGGCTATTTGCACAATTTATTCGATTAAGAACCCGCGCAGAGCCCATGATTGAGAACCGTGATTGAAAACCATGATTGAGAAGAATGATGATTAAAATATTGATCGCCGACGATCACCTTATCGTGCGGGAAGGACTGAAACAGCTGTTTGCATTGGCCAATCATGTCCAGGTTGCCGGTGAGGCAGCAAGCGGTGAGCAGGTCATGGCAGCGTTGCAGAAAGATTCTTTCGATCTGATTTTGCTCGACATGAGCATGCCCGGCATCAGCGGTGTCGATTTGATTGCGCGTATCCGCGCCTTCGATGCAGCACCGCCCATTCTCGTGCTCAGCATGATCAACACACCCAAGGTTGTCAGGTTAGCACTCCAGGCTGGCGCATCCGGCTATCTTGTCAAAGACACGTCTACGGAAACCTTGATGAAAGCCATCGACAGGATGGTTGCAGGGGAGCGATTCATCGACCCCGCATTGGCTGAACAAATCGTATTCGAGCGCGCGGAAAGCGAACACGATCAGGCCCATCAAATCCTGTCGAAGCGCGAACGCCAGATTTTTGGCTTGCTGGTCCGCGGCGACAATCTCAATGATATCGCCGATGAACTTGCCATCAGTAACAAAACGGTCAGCACATACAAGATGCGCATCATGCAAAAGATGGACTTCCGTAGTAATGCTGAATTGATTTGCTATGGGATGTCGCACGGCCTCCTGAAGTAAACCCCATTTCACCGGGAACGCCTTCGACAGGCATTCGAATGGACCGGATGCCATGCTGCCTATCGCCTTGCAAGGACTTTCCCGCCAGATCTCGCCTTCACACGCAAGGAAAAAGCGCACTCTACAAAAGAAGGCGTTCCAATGGCGCATTTCATCCAGCGCCCCTCCATTTGTAAGCATTCCCTTACATCACTCATATATTCTCTTACCAAAAATTCAGGCGAGACTGATCGACTTGCAGTTAAAAACTTACCATACTGCAACTTCCCTGTGGGAAAGTTCTGGTGCGTAATAAACAACTCGTCCTGAAATCATTCAGGCACACCAGTCGACTATCACAAGAGATCTGGATTACAACCAAAAATTACCGAAAGGAACCATCATGCACGCCACTTCAGATGTGGAGAGCGCTGCCAATACACTTGCCGTCAATGCAAAGGAGTTTCTCGCCTTTTGTCTCGGCGAAGAAGAATATGGCATCGATATCCAGAAAGTACAGGAGCTGCGCGGCTATGACAGTGTCACCCGCATCGCCAACTCACCCGACTTCATCAAAGGCGTCGTCAATTTACGCGGCATCATCGTGCCGATTGTCGATATGCGCATCAAGTTCAACCTCGGCACACCGGCCTACGACCAGTTTACCGTCGTCATCATCCTCAACGTTGCCGGACGCGTCATTGGGATGGTGGTCGACAGCGTGTCGGACGTCATCACGCTAACCCCGGAGCAAATGAAACCAGCACCTGAAATGGGCACGGCATTGGACACGGATTATCTGATCGGTCTAGGTGCGATCGACGAGCGCATGCTGATTCTGGTCGACATCAACCGTCTCATGTCCAGCACCGAAATGGGATTGATCGAAAGACTGGCGGCCTGACTAGAAAATATTGACAGATACACCCAAAAACGCTTGATGCACCGTCAATCCAAGGAGGAAAAATGAATTTCAACAATATGAAAGTTGCCGCGCGTTTGGGCATTGGCTTTGGTTTCGTTTCAATACTGTTGCTGATCGTGACAGCGCTCGGCATTAGCCGCATGGCGCAGATGAAGGAGAAAATGGATGACATTAACTCCAACAACATCGAAACCAAACTGGTATCGACCATGTACACCACCGTATCGGAGCGGGCGCTCGCGTTGCGAAACCTCATATTGTTGGTGGACGAAGCGGAAGATCGGAAAGAAGCAAAGCGTATCAAGGATCAAACGGACAAATATGCCGCAGCCGAACGAAAACTAAGCGAAATGTTTGCTACCCGAACGGACACCAGTGCGGAAGAAAAATCCAAATTGGCACAGATCAAGGAAATGGCCATCGCAGCAGCACCCTTCACACAAAAAGCGACGGAACTGGCGCTTGCCAACAAAAGCGACGAAGCATACCAACTCTTGCGGAATGAATTCCGCCCGGTACAAAAGAAATGGTGGGATTCGTTGCTCAATTTGATCGAACTCCAGGAAAAATTGAGTGAAACTGCAGCCGCCGAGGCGGATCAAGCATACGAGCACGCACGTACACTAATGTTGATTTTTGGCGGGTTGGCTTTGCTCTCCAGCGCCATCGCGGCTTGGCTGATTACGCGGGGCTTGCAGAAACAGCTCGGCGGTGAACCGGATTATGCCGCAGCGATTGCGGGGAAAATCGCGGCAGGCGACCTTGCCGTTGCCATCGAAACCAGGGCAAATGATCAATCGAGTTTGCTGTTCGCCATCAAGTCGATGCGCGACAACCTTGCCCAGATTGTCAGTGAAGTCCGCACCGGCGCCGACACCATCGCCACCGCATCGGGCCAAATCGCATCCGGCAACCTCGACCTGTCGTCCCGCACCGAACAGCAGGCCAGTTCGCTGGAAGAAACCGCCTCCTCGATGGAAGAACTGACCAGTACCGTCAAGCAGAACGCCGACAATGCGCGGCAAGCGAACCAATTGGCGGTGTCAGCATCCGAAGTCGCGGTCAAGGGCGGCGCGGTGGTGTCGCAAGTAGTCGATACGATGGGCTCGATCAACGAGTCGGCCAGAAAGATCGTCGACATCATCGGCGTCATCGACGGCATCGCATTCCAGACCAATATTCTGGCGTTGAACGCTGCGGTGGAAGCGGCGCGCGCCGGCGAACAGGGGCGCGGCTTTGCGGTGGTAGCCTCCGAAGTGCGCAACCTGGCGCAACGCTCGGCAGCCGCAGCGAAGGAAATCAAAACCCTCATCGGTGATTCAGTCGAGAAAGTCGATGCCGGCGCCAAGCTGGTCGATCAAGCCGGGACCACGATGGATGAGATTGTGGAAAGCGTCAAGCGCGTCACCGACATCATGGGCGAGATTACCGCGGCTAGCCAGGAGCAAACCTCCGGCATCGAACAGATCAACCAGGCCATCACACAGATGGACGAGGTCACGCAGCAAAATGCCTCGCTGGTGGAACAAGCCGCCGCCGCTTCCGAATCCCTGCAGGATCAGGCCGGCAACCTGTCTCAAGTGGTCAGCGTGTTCCAGCTTAACGGGATGCATGCGACTGCCGGTGCGCCGTCGAAGACGGCAAGCCGCCCAGCCCTGGTTGCAAAAAGAGGATCCTCCCCTCTTCCGGCCGTAACCGGCAACAGCAAGCGTTCGGCGATGAACGTGAAGCCGCTTAGGCGAGTGGCGAATGCGCCCGTCGCCGCTGCCGGCAGCGAGTGGGAAGAGTTTTAATGCCGACGCCGGCATGCCACGCGCCGCATTGAAAAAGATGTGGTGCTTTGGTCATGCCGGTTAGGCTTCTCTGTTGCGCGGACTGCCACAACTTGGCTTCTGCGGTCCGTGCGTGATCAAACAATAGTGACGAGAACGGCTCCGGCAATTTGCGCCGGGTTTGCTTGACCTTCGATATGCAATCAAGCAGGTTCAAACCGATCCAGATGCTTGAAGAACAGCTTCAAGCAACCCTGGAAAGCGGCTATCCAGATCCTCTCGTCGCAGAGAATTGATGAATTGCGTTCCATCTGCTTGCATCTGAATAATCCCCGCCTCCCGTAACACTCTGAAATGGTGTGAAGCGGTCGACTTGGCCACAGGCAAACTTAACGCTCCGCAGGTTTGAGCACCTTTAGCAAGGCTTTGGACGATGAAAAGACGCGCCGGGTCGCTGAGCGCATACAGAACCTGCGTTAAGGTCATGCTCTCTTTTGATGGGTGACTGGGTGATCTCATCTGAGCAGTATTGCATATTCTGTGCTACTGTTCTATTGTTCTATTGTTTTCGAACTTTAGAACATAGCAGTGCCGTCCTCGAACACAAATCTCGATGTCTTGACGTTCGATGAAACGGAAGACCCGTTCCAGCAAGCTTTTCAAGCTCAATCAATAAAGGAAACCAAGCATGTCAAATAAATTCATGAATCAAGTCGCGGTCGTTACCGGAGGTTCAACCGGAATTGGTTTTGCCATCGCAAAGGCGCTGCTCGCTGACGGAGCCAGGCGCGTTTATATAACGGGCAGAACGGCAAAAAGCCTTGACAAAGCAGTCACGTCATTGGGGCAAGGTGCGGTCGCCGTGGTGTCTGACGTGGCAAAGCTATCAGACCTGCAAAAGCTCAAAAGCGAGATTGAAAAGCAGGGAGATCGACTCGATGCCGTGTTTGCCAATGCCGGAATCGCAGAAAACAATCACTTTGGCGAAACCGTCGAAGCCGACTTTATCAAGACTTTTGATATCAATGTGAAAGGTGTGTTTTTCACCGTTCAAACTCTTTTGCCATTGCTGAAGGATGGCTGCTCCGTGGTATTGACAGCCTCTATCGTCGCAAATAAGGGCATGGAGAATTTAAGTCTCTATAACTCATCCAAGGCGGCAGTGCGTTCCTTTGCTCGCTCATGGGCTAATGATCTCAAAGGGCGCAAGATCCGGGTCAATGCGCTCAGTCCTGGTTTCACACGCACTCCGATTATGGAAAATGGTTTGAAATTGGATGAAGCACAAATAGCAGCACTCAACAACTATGCGAAAGAAGTCGTGCCATTGGGCTACGTGGCCCAACCAGAAGATATCGCTACAGCAGCATTATTCCTGGCTTCACATGAAGCGAGATATGTCAACGGAGTAGAACTCACGGTCGATGGAGGGTTTACTCAAATCTAAGACCAGCGTACCCGCCGCAATGAGCGGCAGTACAGCAAACAGAGCCAGTGACAGAAACGGGGCAAGACTGCATTGTCCATTGTCGTCGCCCCGTTCGTTCCCACCCATATAAGAGGGCTACGACTCCATCGCCGGTTCTGGGGAGGCTTCCACCTTTGAGACCAGCAATCGGTCGATTCGGTGCCTGTCCATATCCATGACCTCGAATCGATAACCGCCCCACTCAAAATGCTCGGAAACGCTCGGAATACGGCCCAGTTGGGTAAGCACGAAGCCAGCTAACGTGTGATAGGCACCGGCAGATTCTTCAGGGAAGCGAAGGTCCGAACCAAACAGATCACGAAAGCGGTCAAGCGAGATACCGCCGTCGACGAGCCATGATCCGTCCGCACGTTGCACGGCGTCAGCCTCATGCGCTTCATCATCGACTACCGATACATCGCCTACGAGTGCGCCCATGACATCACTTAACGTGACCATGCCTTCGATTTCCCCGTATTCGTCAATGACGAGCGCCAGTTCGGCGCGGTTCTTCTTCAACGTTTCCAGCAAATCCATGGCACTGACCGTCTCCGGAACGTAAAGCGCTGGCTTTACCACCTTCTCGATATCAACGCTGGAAATCGACTTTCCGCGAATCGCCTGCTCGAAAAGGTCGCCTGCATGGACAATGCCGATGATATTGGAGCGGTCACCGCGGCACACAGGAAACCGGCTAAACGAACTGTCGGCGATCTTGGTCAGGTTTTGCTCGATGGTGTCGTCCAGGTCGATGAACGCCAGATCCGTGCGTGGCGTCATCAGGGCGCCAAGACGTTGATCATCCAGGCGCAATGCACGAGTAACGATGTCGTGCTCGGTGCGCTCAAACACGCCTGCATCCGTTCCTTCTCGGATCATGCCGGTGATTTCCTCTTCCGTCACAAACGTATCCGTCGGCTTATGCAAGCCGAGCAGGCGCATGGTGGCTTCGGTCGTGGCGGTCAGGATTTTGACGAAGGGCGACACAATCCGAGACAGCCACTGCATCGGCGCGGCAATCATGATCGCCACTGTTTCCGGGTATTGCATTGCAATCCGCTTCGGAACCAATTCACCGAGAACAATCGACGCGAAGGTAATCCCGATCACAACGATGCCAAGGGCAATCTCTCTGGCGAACTCGGCGAACATTGCAACACTTGCGATTTGCGGTGTCAGGCGGGCGACGAGCGAGGCTTCGCCAAATGCACCGTTAAAGATGCCGATCAGGGTGATACCTACTTGTACCGTAGAAAGAAAGCGGCTTGGGTGGTCAGCGAGCTGGAGTGCTGCTTTTGCGCCACGACTGCCGTTGTCGGAAAGATTTTGCAGGCGAATGCGTTTTGAGGAAACGACGGCCAGTTCAGACATGGCGAAAACGCCATTGAGAAGAATGAGTCCAAGGATAATGAATATATCCACTCTTGCAGAACAACACGGTTTTCCCGCCAGTTCCTGTTGTTAAGGGACCGTTATTGTACTCCCCGCGAAAAAATTGTAACAAAGCCTAATCCAGCGGATTTGAATCCCCCTCTTTACCGCTGCAAAAACACTCCGGCTGGGATGCAATCCCAGCCAGGAGTCCGTAGCACGACGAGGGCAGTTTTAACATTCCGACATACCATCCAAGCAAATGTTGTTAAGCCAAAATGTCATACGTCATGATGGCGTATGAATATTAGACATGGTCACATTTGTTCAGCATTGGAACAACGACCAGTTCACCTCACACCGTCCGACCTGTACATATCCACCAGCTTCTGACGCACCCGTTCCTGCACTGCCGGATCGCTCAATCCCAATTGCGCGCTGGTCTGGATCAGATTCTCTTTGCACCGAACCGGCCAGCCGAATGCGTCGTCATCGAGCGCAAACCATTGCGTCGGTTTGCGTCGCTCGACATCGCCCCAGATTTGCATGCCGCGCGAGAGAGTGTCGAAATCCATTTTCACAATTTTCGGATGCAGGAAGGTCGCGCCGATCACGCGGTCTTTTAACGATGCGGATAGTTCGTATTTTGCTTCGTTAAACCCGATTTCGCGAACCCAGGTGGTGGACAGCACGATTTTCAGGTCCGGGTAAGGAGCGAGCAGGTCGTCGAGTATTGGCATCCATTCAAAAAACGTGCGGCCGGGGGTCTTGATATGCAGGCCCTTGGTGCGGTTGCGCAGTACATTGCCGTCGTGCAGGACGGCGTCATAGTCGAGGTAGCAGATATTCATGGTAAGTCTGGAGGCAAAAGGCGCAGTATCCTCTCATTTTACGGTCGTGTATTGGGGGCGCCCCGTACGAAACGCTTTCCTCGGGTCGTTACCTGAATATCACCACTATTGCCGCCGAAGGTACTGTCAACTTGCCGAAAGGGATACAAATCGGTAGGGTTGCTGGATGAGCCAATGTGACCCGTATCGCGGATTCCGCTATCCTGCCACCATCATCAGCCATGTCGTGTGGCTGTACTTTCGATTTTCGCTGAGCTTTCGAGACATCGAGGAGCTCATGGCCAGCCGGGGGATCTTCGTCACGTACGAGAGCATTCGGCAATGGACCTTGAAGTTCGGGCAGACGTATGCCAATGCCTTGCGGTGTCGCCAGCCCAAGCGCGGCGACAAATGGCATCTGGACGAGGTCGTATTGCCCATCAAGGGAGCGCACCATTACCTGTGGCGCGCAGTGGACCAGCAGGGGCATACGCTCGATGTGCTGGTGCAGCGCCGGCGCGACCGGCAGGCAGCCAAACGCTTCTTTCGCAAGCTGCCCAAGGGGCTGCGGTACGCGCCGCGGGTGCTGGTCACGGACAAGCTCAAGAGCTATGGCGCGGCGAAAGCGCAACTCATTCCGGGCATAGAACACCGGCAGCACAAGGGACTCAACAACCGGGCCGAAGTCTCGCACCAGCCGACCCGGCAGCAGGAACGCCAGATGAGGCGATTCAAATCGCCGGGGCAGGCCCAACGCTTTTTATCGGCGCATGGTCCGATCAACAACGTCTTCCGTTGTCAGCGCCACCGCTTGCCGGCGGCACAGTACCGGTGTGCCCGGAATTCGGCTTTTTCACTCTGGAATGAGGTCACCGGTGTAGGAAATATTCAATACTCGCCGCTTGATTATCTCGTCATCACGCCCATTGAGAGTTGATTTCCCCACTATCGTCTTTACATCCCAGCAAGTTGACAGTGCCCTTCGCTTGCCTCATAGGTTTGAGAAAAATCACCCAAAACGGCGCCGCTGCGCGGCGTAAAAAACCATGAAAAACGGGGGTTGCAAAAACGCGGAAAATCACGCATTCTTGGGCCCCGTTCGAGCCCCCGCCGATTTGGCGATTCAAAGTGGCGCCATTATGCCGAAAACGGGGGCGTCTTAATGCCGAAAAGTGACAGGGGCAAAGAAGGCTTATACACAGATGAAATTGACAAGAAGGCTTCTTAGGAGCGATGGATCATGAATGATGGAGGCCGCCTTGATTACTTAGATGGTTGGCGAGGCTTGGCGATCACCTTTCTGCTTATCGGGCACTTTTTCCCCGTGCCTGGCGTGAATCTAGGCGCGGTAGGCGTCGGACTCTTTTTTGTTCTATCTGGGCTCTTAATGTCCCGGCTGCTATTTATACAAGAAGTGTCTCTTCGTACTTTTTACCAACGGCGCATTTCGCGAATTCTTCCGGCTGCATTTTTTTTTATAGGAGCTGTTGTTTTAACCTTTGTAGGCACGGATAAAGCGGTAGGCTGGGACGAAGCAATTGCGGCGGCATTATTCATCAACAATTACTTTTCGTGGAACGCGCGTGATGCCCTAATGCCGTTTGGTCACATCTGGTCTTTATCGGTAGAGGAGCACAGCTATATTCTCCTTGCATTGCTCGCACTGCTAGTTCGAAAAAAAATATTGAGTACCCACCTCTCGATCGCAATAGCTGTCGTGTTTTGCGGCGCCATGTCTGCATTTTATTTTATGCGGCAAGACATCGATTCTTCAAAATGGCTTAGGACTGAAGTCGCCGGGTATGGAATATTCCTATCTGCGTATCTCACTGTTATCTTTGACAAGATAACCTTGCCTAAAATGTCTTGGTTAATTTATCCCTCGTTGCTTCTAGGAGGGATCGCGCTTCATTGGTGGTCGATCCCCATGCCGGTACGGTTGATCTTTGGGATTGGTGCCTTCGCGGTAGCTGTCAACCTCCTTGGGGCAGCTCCGCTGCTCATACAGAGGATCTTGTCTTTTAGATTGCTGCGCTGGCTTGGGCTAATGTCATTCTCTCTATACCTTTGGCAACAGCCGTTTTATTTGGCGATGCATGGGAGCGGAATGAATCGCATTCTTGCACTAACGCTCTCTTTTATATGTGGAATTGTGTCGTTTTATCTTGTCGAGCAACCTGCTAGAAGCTTTTTGAATAATTATTGGAAAAGCCGGAGCGTTAAACGCATGGACAGAGCAGCTATTAAAATATAAGGAACGTGATGAACAGGTCGTTCTCGTTATATCTAGATTTGGTTCGATTTCTAGCGGCAGTCTTGGTTGTGCTGTCGCATTATATTGGTTTCGGCATTCTCGATAAAACAATGGCAGCTCGCAGTCCCGAACTGGGCCGCGAGGCTGTAATCGTATTCTTTGTTTTATCCGGCTACGTTATTTCCTACACAACTAGTATCAATAAGGATTCTTTACGCAACTATGTAGTAGCGAGATGCGCGAGAATTTACTCCGTTGCTGCTCCTGTGCTTCTTATTGCATTTGCGATTGCTTATATGGCCATGGTCATTGGCAATAACGAAATAGCGGACCAATACACTATAGAAAAGGCGTATTTTTATATTCCTTTTCATTTGCTCTTTTTAGGCGAGGTTTGGAATGTCTCTGAGGTGCCTCCTTGGCTCGGGGCATACTGGTCACTTGGTTTCGAAGTTTGGTATTACATTTTTTTCGGTGCTCTCTTCTATCTAAGAGGTGCAAGTAGGATCGCTGTTGGAGCAATTGTCTTCCTGATCATGGGACATAAACTTTGGCTTCTGATGCCGGTATGGTTCTCTGGCGTGTTGCTGTATAAACATCAACAGCGTTTTTCGGTTAGCAAACGCAATGCGCGCATTGGCTGGGTGGTGACCTTGGTTCTATTGGCGTCATTTAAGTCGTTAGAGTTAGACGTATTTCTGCGGGAGCTAGGAAATCGGATATGGATGTTCCCGAATCTTAAACTTGGTAGTGTGGATCGTTATTTGGCAGACTACGTGGTAAGTGTACTTGTCATATTCAATTTCTTCTTCGCATTCCATGCCCGGTTTAGGTTAATCGATTTGTTTGCGTCGGCAATCAAGTTCCTATCGTCATATACGTTCACGTTGTACTTGATACACGGCGTTGTCATGTCGGCATGGGTGTATTTTTATACAGATCGCACGACCGAGTTGAATGACGTATTGCTTCTTTCCATGCTGATCGCTCTAGTTACTTATGTGGTTGGAGGTGTAACTGAGCATCAGAAAGCGCTATTTCAAAGGTTCTTCGCTTTCGCTCTTGAAATTTCTGACAGGTTTATTCGGAAGACCGCTAGCCTGCAATCTCCTAAGTAGTTACGCAAAATTTACAGTGAATGTTTTTCCGTAATTTTCCATAATGAAATGCACTTCATCGCGCAAGTTATCGCCGCTCAAATGAAGGAAGCGACGGCAGAAATATTTGGCTTGCTTCCACAAGATTTCGATCTGGTTCAATTCGGGGCGATAGAGCGGTAAATAATACGGTAACGGGGTCAGAGTCGAATTAACCGCCTTAATAAATTTAGCGAACACCAAAAACAAAAACCCGCATCAGCACTGGGCTTGAAGCGGGTTATTGGATGCTGCTGAACTGCAAATTCTTGGCGGAGAGAGGGGGATTCGAACCCCCGGTAGGCTATGAACCTACACACGCTTTCCAGGCGTGCGACTTAAACCACTCATCCATCTCTCCTGAATCCGGTCTTCGCTGTGAGTCTTTTTAGCGAAGCCTGCGATTATATCAAAAGATTGGCGGGAGATGCCAAGTTTCAATGCATTGTGGGGAATTTAAGAGATGGTTGACGCACACTCCCCCATCCCAGCCTTCTCCCTACAAAGGGGAAGGCGCTAAAAACAAAGCCGGCTTGACATTGCTGCCGGCCGGCTTTCCGTGAAGAAAACTCCCTTATTGCGTCTGCTTCAACTGCTCCAGAATCGCCGGGTTTTCCAGTGTCGACACGTCCTGTGTAATCTCTTCGCCCTTGGCCAGCACGCGCAGCAAGCGCCGCATGATCTTGCCGGAACGCGTTTTCGGCAAATTGTCGCCGAAGCGGATTTCCTTTGGTTTCGCGATCGGGCCGATTTCCTTCGCGACCCAGTCGCGCAACTCTTTCGCGATCTGTTTCGCTTCGTCGCCAATCGGGCGGCTGCGCTTCAATACCACGAACGCGCAGATCGATTCGCCGGTTGTTTCGTCCGGTTTACCGACGACTGCCGCTTCGGCCACGATGGGGTTGGCGACCAAGGCGGATTCGATTTCCATCGTGCCCATGCGGTGGCCGGATACGTTCAGCACGTCGTCGATGCGGCCGGTAATGGTGAAGTAGCCGTTGTCCTTGTTGCGGATCGCGCCGTCGCCGGCCAAGTAGGTTTTGCCGCCCAGTTCTTCCGGAAAGTAGCTTTTCTTGAAGCGTTCCGGGTCGCCCCAGATGGTGCGGATCATCGATGGCCAAGGGCGCTTGACGACGAGGATGCCGCCCTGCCCGTGCGGCAAGTCGCGACCGGTTTCATCGACGATGGCGGTCATGATGCCGGGCAGCGGCAGAGTGCAGGAGCCCGGCACCAACGGTGTCGCGCCCGGTAGCGGCGTGATCATGTGGCCCCCGGTTTCGGTTTGCCAGAAGGTGTCAACGATCGGGCATTGTTCGCGGCCGACATGGCGGTAGTACCACATCCAGGCTTCCGGGTTAATCGGTTCACCGACCGAGCCCAACAGGCGCAAGCTGGATAGGTCATATTTGGCCGGATGCACGTCGGCATCGGCGTCGGCCGCTTTGATCAGGGAACGGATCGCGGTGGGTGCAGTGTAGAAAATCGTCGCATTGTGCTTTTGGATCATGCCCCAAAAGCGGCCGGCGTTTGGGTAGGTCGGGACGCCTTCGAACACGATTTGCGTCGCGCCGGCGGCCAACGGGCCGTATGCAATATACGTGTGACCGGTGACCCAGCCGATGTCGGCGGTACACCAGAAGACGTCGGCCGGCTTGATGTCGAAGGTCCATTTCATCGTGAGCATCGCCCACAGCAGGTAGCCGCCGGTCGCATGCTGCACGCCTTTCGGGGTGCCGGTGGAACCGGATGTGTAGAGGATGAATAGCGGGTGCTCGGCGCCGACCCACTCCGGTTCGCATTGCTCGGATTGGCGGTCGATCAGATCGTGCAGCGCCAAGTCGCGACCTTCGACCATATTGGTCTTGGCGCCGGTGCGCTGGTAGACAAGGACGTTTTTGACGGCTTGGCAGCCGCCCAGGCCGAGCGCTTCATCGACGATGGCTTTCAAGGGCAGATGCTTGCCGCCACGGACTTGCTCGTCGGCGGTGATCACGGCGACGGCGCCAGCGTCGATGATGCGTTCTTGCAGCGATTTGGCGGAGAAGCCACCGAACACGACTGAGTGAGTGGCGCCGATGCGGGCGCATGCTTGCATGGCGGTCACGCCTTCGATTGACATCGGCATGTAGATGACGACACGGTCGCCCTTCTTGATGCCGAGCGATTTCAAACCGTTGGCGAATTTGCAGACGCGAGCATGCAATTCCTGGTAGGTGAGCTTGGTGACTTCGCCGTCGTCGGCTTCGAAGATGATCGCAGCCTTGCCGGCATTGCCGTTTTGCAGGTTGCGGTCGAGACAATTGTAGGAGGCGTTCAGCTGGCCATCGTCGAACCATTTGTAGAACGGTGCTTGGCTCTCGTCCAGGGTTTTGGTGAACGGCTTGTGCCAGGAGAGGTTCTCGCGTGCCAGATTGGCCCAGAACCCTTCATAGTCGCGTTCGGCATCCTCGCACATGGCGCGGTAGGCATCCATGCCGGAGAGGTTCGCGTTTTTGGCGAATTCGACGGGCGGCGGGAATATGCGGGTTTCTTGTTTCAGGCTTTCGATATCGGACATGGTGTCTCCCTACTAATGTTGATTTAGCATTAACAATAAACTTTTCACTTATTTACACTTACTCAGCGCTTACAGTACCTCTATTGGTCAGTGCAATTATTGCGTTGTACCAAAGGGATAAATACTGTCAGTTGCCCAGCGTATGCCAATCCTTGGCATTCAATCGTATCAAGGTGTTTTTGGCAATCCATTTGACGGCTAGTTCATCGCTGCCCGACAGTTGGGACGTGTAAAATGCCAGACTGAATTTTTTAATTACGGACGGAAAAACTTTGCCATGAAAGTTAAAGAAAGCATTACGCCAGCACGTCAAATTCAGCCGTTGCCGAAGTTCATTTTCATGAGCCGATGGCTGCAGTTGCCACTGTACCTTGGTCTCATCCTTGCCCAATGCGTGTACGTCTTCAACTTCTGGGCCGAGCTGTCCAATTTGATCGGCGCCGCGTTCGGTAATCAACCTGCATTGCAACATATTCTCGAGGCCGTGACGATCGAGGGCATGAGCAACAAACCGACCACGCTTAATGAAACCACGATCATGCTGGTTGTGCTCGGTCTGATCGACGTGGTGATGATTTCCAATCTGCTCATCATGGTCATTGTCGGCGGCTACGAGACTTTCGTGTCGCGCATGAATCTGGCAAGCCACCCCGATCAACCGGAATGGCTGTCGCACGTGAATGCATCGGTGCTGAAGGTCAAGCTCGCGATGGCGATCATCGGCATCTCGTCGATCCATCTGCTCAAGACGTTTATCAACGCCGCTGCCTACGATGCCAAAACGCTGATCGCGCAAACCGGCATCCATGTCGTGTTTCTGCTATCGGCAGTGGCCATCGCCTATTGCGACCGCATCATGACCGAGACACAGAATCAAAACAAGCAATTTCACTGACCTTTCGTAAAACGCCATCATGACTACTATCAAGCAAGAAGATCTCGTCGAATCCGTCGCCGCCGCGCTGCAGTACATCAGCTATTACCACCCGGCCGATTACATTCAGCATCTGGCGCGCGCCTATGAAGCGGAACAAAGCCCGGCCGCGAAAGACGCGATCGCGCAGATCCTGACCAACTCGCGCATGTGCGCCGAAGGCCGCCGACCGATCTGCCAGGACACCGGCATCGTCAACGTGTTCCTGAAAATCGGCATGGATGTGCGCTTTGAAGGCTTCAAGGGGTCGATCACCGATGCGGTCAATGAAGGCGTGCGCCGCGGCTACAACAATCCGGACAACGTGCTGCGCGCATCGATCGTAGCTGACCCGCACTTTGAGCGCAAGAACACTAAGGACAACACGCCGGCGGTGGTGCACATGGAAGTCGTGCCGGGCAATACGGTTGATGTCAAAGTCGCAGCCAAGGGCGGCGGCTCCGAAAACAAGACCAAGTTCGTGATGTTGAATCCCTCCGACTCGCTGGTGGACTGGGTCATGAAAACCGTGCCAACCATGGGTGCGGGCTGGTGCCCACCTGGCATGCTCGGCATCGGCATCGGCGGCACTGCCGAAAAAGCGATGCTGATGGCGAAAGAAGTGTTGATGGACGATATCGACATGTATGAACTCAAGAAGCGCGGCCCGCAGAATAAAACCGAGGAATTGCGCATCGAACTGTGCGACAAGATCAATGCGTTGGGTATCGGCGCGCAAGGCTTGGGCGGCCTGACCACGGTGCTCGATGTGAAGATCATGATGCATCCGACGCATGCGGCATCGAAGCCGGTGGCGATGATCCCGAATTGCGCGGCGACCCGTCACGCGCATTTTGTGCTGGATGGCTCCGGCCCTGCCTATATCGATCCGCCGTCGCTGTCCGACTGGCCGGATGTGCACTGGATGCCGGATACCGAAAAATCCAAACGCATCGACCTCAACACGCTGACCAAAGCGGAAGTCGCGTCGTGGAAACCGGGCCAGACTTTGCTGTTGAACGGCAAGATGCTAACCGGCCGCGATGCCGCGCACAAGCGCATCCAGGACATGCTCTCCAAGGGCGAGCAATTGCCGGTCGACTTCACCAACCGCGTGATTTATTACGTCGGCCCGGTCGATCCGGTGCGCGATGAAGTGGTCGGTCCGGCCGGCCCGACGACCGCGACGCGCATGGATAAATTCACAGACATGATGCTGGAAAAAACCGGCCTGATTTCGATGGTCGGCAAAGCCGAGCGCGGCCCGGCTGCAATCGAGTCGATCAAGAACCACAAGTCGGCGTACCTGATGGCGGTCGGCGGCGCCGCTTACCTGGTGTCGAAAGCGATCAAGGGTGCGCAAGTGGTTGGCTTCGCGGACCTTGGCATGGAAGCGATTTACGAATTCGATGTGCAGGATATGCCGGTGACGGTCGCGGTCGATTCCAACGGCATTTCGGTGCATAACACCGGGCCGAAGGAATGGCAGGAGAAAATTGCGGCGTCGAGCGTCAGCAAGATCCCCGTGACGGCCGCATAGCTGCGGCGAATGTACGCCAGCGGCATGACCGCGCCGATGGGGAGTGGCAGTCCCATCGGCGTTTTTGATTCCGGCATCGGCGGCCTGTCGGTGCTGCGCCATATTCGCGCGCATTTGCCGCATGAGCACTTGCTGTATTTTGCCGATTCCGGCTTTGCGCCGTATGGTGGCCGGCCAGAAGAGGAAATCGTCGCGCGCACGCTGGCGATCGCGTCGTTTCTGATGCAGCGCGGCGCGAAGGCGTTGGTGGTCGCCTGTAATACCGCCACTGCGGCATCGATCAAGGCGTTGCGTGAACACTATCCGGTCTTGCCGCTGGTGGGCGTCGAACCCGGCTTGAAGCCGGCCGCTGCAATCACGCGGACGCGCACCGTGGGCGTGCTGGCGACCAAGAGCACCTTGTCCAGCGCCAAATTCAATCTGCTGCGCGAACAGCTTGGCGAGACTACCGGCGTGCGCTTCCTGCCGCAAGCGTGCATCGGCGTGGCCGATCAGGTCGAAAAAGGCGAACTGCAATCGGGCGCGACGGCACTACTGCTGAAGCGCTATATATTACCGCTGCTTGAACAGGGGGCGGATACGCTGGTGCTGGGCTGTACGCACTACCCTTTTGTGCAATCGCTGATCGAAGAAATTGTCGGCCGTGCCACAACGCAGCCTGTCACGATCATCGACACTGGCGAGGCGGTCGCACGACAGTTGGTGCGTTTGTTGACACAGCATCGCTTGCAGAATCCGGCTGCGGGCACAGGATCGCTGGAGGCGTTCACCAGCGGTAGCGCGACTACGCTGGCGAACGCGTTTTCAGCGCTGTTGAAGCTGCAACCTCCTGTCATCGGTATTGCGGCTGAACGAACCGCTGGACAGGAAAATCAAGTGCAACCGACAAGCCTGGAGTAGGAGCGAGCCATGTTCGCAAAAGCGCATGTGCGCCGGTATTATTCACGGGCATGGCGCGTTCCTGCCAATATATAGCTTCAGCCGTAGTCTGGATCGCAGGGGGATAAAGAGCGGATTCCACACCAAGTTGCCAGCCGCTCCGAAATTTTGTATAATCGCTGGCTTACTTCAATGTTCTCCGTTGAAATAAGTCTCGTAGTACAAGCAATGGTGGCCGTAGCTCAGTTGGTAGAGTCCAGGATTGTGATTCCTGTTGTCGCGGGTTCGAGTCCCGTCGGCCACCCCAAGAATTAAACAGTAAGCCCGGTTCAATAACCGGGCTTTTTGTTGTCCGGCTCTTTCAGTCTTTCATGTCACCACTGTGTAACCCGACTCAGCAAATGAATGGGTGCAGAGATACAAATATTTAGCCCAGCCTCAAGGTTGGGCTTTTTGCTTTCTGGAATTCATGTCCTTCGCCGCGAGACCAGCACATTACCTTGGTGGAGGAAAAAGCACAGCTGGGGCTGGCAGAAGGAAATCGGCCATGGCCGGCGCTCGCTTATCGAGCCGACCATGACCGTAGAAGGTTATCATCGGCGCTAGGCTGCGCACGCGGCCTAGCGAGTCAACGACATCTACCTTTTTCTGCAAAATTCAGGCTAAGCGAAGCCCATGCTGGTTGATGATATTTTTCATCCGCTCATCAGGACCCTCCACAAGAACATTTACTTCAGACGATGATTCAGAAGAAGTCAGTTCCCAGGGAATCCGTTTGCTTAACCGCATATCTTCTTCACCCGGCGTGAAGGTGTCGACGAGACTGTCTGCTGCGTTTTGGGCCCAGGACGCAACCGGATCCAGTGCGCTAGGCCATAGTTTCGCAGCGCCACTGCCCAACGAAGAAAACCATGGTCCCGTGGATTCGCTCAAATTTTTAAAAGCATCGTCGATCCCGGAAGCTGTGGCCATCTTGTCGAAGTTGGTCTGTATGGTATCGCCTGCGGCACGCAAGCCCATACGCACTCCGTTTTTCACAGATCCTGCTCCGCTATATAAAGTGTCGATGATCGCCCCGCCGGAAGCAGATAATGGATTTTTGTTGAATTCGTCCACTTGCTCGGCCGTTATAAAACCGTTGTCTATCAAACAGGCAAGCATGCGGTTACGGCCTTGTTCTTCGGTAATGCTTCCTTGATCTACCTGTTCCATGACCTCATTGGCAAGTTTTTCCACTTCATCGTTCAATTTCTTATCATTACTGGAATTTCTGACAAGCGAAATAAGATTTAAGGTCCAGGTTTCCACCGGATTAAAGAACACAAGGTTCAGGATGTTCATTATTTGCGCCGGGATGCTGAAAGAAGCTACAGCGGCGACGGTAGAAATTCCCAAGGCGCCCATAATGGAAGCTCGTCCGACACCGGTCGATGGGTCAATATTCAATGTCGATTCTGTCAAAGCGCAAATGTACTTTTTCTTGGCCTCGGGATCATTTGAATCAAGACCTTCCGGCCAAGCCATATCGCCATTAACATGCATTTCCAAAAGTGCCGCCTGCATTTTATATTTGGCCTCGCCCAGTTCCGGGAACAAACCTGAAGCACACGACAGGACCGATACGCCGGAAGTTACTATTTTAAGGGGCAACTTGCCAAGTATTTGCGGCCATGTTTTGGCCACGTAAAGCTCCATCGCCTTGTCAGGCAATGAGCCTATTACTGATATCGTTCCGGCCATGAGTGCATCCGGCAATCTGCCTGCAGCATCTTTCATGATCTGGCCGAACTTCTCCCTGAATGTCCTCTGATCCATCGCCTGCCCCTCTTTTATAGCTTGCAGCGCCGACAAGACAACCAATGTATCCAATGCCTCAACAGGAAGCATCTGCCAATCGTGAGCTACGACCGTCAAGAATTTTTGCATGCCTGTTGCAGTCGGCAACATTTCCTCTGTCACATCTTTAAACAATCTTTCGACAAGACTCGGATCCTTGCCTTGTTCTGCTAATTTTTTTGCAAAAATACTTCTGGTAATCGCATTACCTGCCATCATCTCAAGTAAAACACCCAAAACTGCCGAGAGGGTCACACTTGCTACCAAAGCTCCCCAAGTTTGTTGTGCGTGTTGAGCGCGATGAAGAGCAAATTCCGTGGCCGTCTTGGCGCAATAATCATTGAAAGCTTTATGGGATGCAGTTTGATGGGGTGCAGTTTTAAGAGCATCTAATGCTTCTTTACACAGCTTCGTCGCTGTTTCGTTGTCAGAAAAAGAAAGTGTTGGCACCATTTGAGCCAAAGCATCATAAGGCGACATTGAAGGATATCCATCAATCGTGGCGCCATCCTTGAATGCTTTGCTGCCAACTTCTTTTACTCTAAGTAATTTGGCGATCAACGTATCGAAGCCCTCATCCTCATCCTCACCCATGCTGACTCTTTCCAATTCAGAAGAATCGGCTGTGCGTCGCAAAAACACTTCTTGGACTTCAGAAGAATTCGAGAGAGCGCCATAACAAGAATCCATTTCTTCAGGCATTGAAAATGTCACTTTTTGGCCTGAAGAAATGTCCACCAACTTCATAGCATTCTTGAAGCCGTCATCATGATTTAAGTACTGAAACAGCAAGTTGATCGCTTTATTGTCAGTCGAAGCAAGGCTTCCATCTTCGCCTTTTGAAACCGTACCGGAAAGGCTAGGCCAAATATGCGATTCACACGGATCATCACTTTTTTCATTTTTCCCAAGTAAGGCAGAGAAGGGTTGGATTTCCGGTTCCTGGCCCAGCAGGGGCGTTAGCAGATCGGCCACGCCTTCACGGTTTTTTTCTTCGAAAACGCGCTGCGCCTGTTGTTCTCTGATTGCTTTTTCTCTGTTTGCTTTGTCTCTGTTTGCTTGTATTACCTTGCCTCCGTAGAGCGCCCACTTGCTTGTTGACCTATTCTGAAATGGCGATGGTTTAGTTCCCGAGGCCGAAGGGATGTCTATTACTACTTGAGATTGTTTTGGCTCATTTTGGATTTCCGGTGTGTAGTGGCGTGGTGAAGTTGAAATTGAAGTAGTAGGAAACATAGCTTTTATTATTTACTTAACAAATTAGTTTAAAAAGTGAAAAAAATGAAGGTTATGCTGATTAATCAACTCCTCGCAAAGCTATATAACTACGTGAGTATTTTTGAAAATTAATTAACTCGCCGAGGTGTGTGGTAGAACCATAAAAACAGTTCCATATCATCAGGGCCGGAGCATCAAAATCCGCGCAGCAGTTGGATGCCGAGCAATAATTCAAACGTCAGCGCGATTTATCAACTCCTCGCAAAGCTATATAACTACGTGAGTATTTTTGAAAATTGATTAACTCGCCGAGGTGTGTGGTAAAACCGCAAAAACAGTTCCATATGTCAGCGCGATTTATCAACTCCTCGCAAAGTTATATAACTACGTGAGTATTTTTGAGAATTGATTAACTCGCCGAGGTGTGTGGTAGAACCATAAAAACAGTTCCATATCATCAGGGCCGGAGCATCAAAATTCGCGCATCAGCTGGATGCCGCGATTCAAACGTAAGCGCCATTTCATCCTCCACCGGCCGCCGTACGGCTCCGTGCGAGGCAATATGCACAAACGAATTCCTTAACAGTTGGGATAGTTGAACGGCAGTAGGCCAGTCACATCGTCGTCTGCCTGGCGTCGCCGCCATATTTCTCAAATGCAATATCAGGTGAAGAACTGGGCGGAGTGTGACGCTGGACCGAATTGGACGGCTGCAACGGATTTTCAGATGAGCAACACGTTGGTGGAACCACGCCGCATGAGCTTGCGCAACCCGTGCAAAGTGGACATGCAACCATGTAAATTTTTCACGGTCTGAACACCTATCGAAGCCTGCCTATGCACTCGCTTGCTCTGCAGATCTCGACAGCCAAGAGGTGGCATATGTCTTGCACCGTAAGGCAATGCCTTCTTTTTCGTGATGAGGACCCATCATGTTACGTTACGCCGCCATATTTTTTGTGATTGCGATCATCGCTGCAGTTTTTGGTTTTACCGGCATTGCGGCCGGTGCTGCTGGAATCGCAAAAATCCTGTTCTTGGTCTTTATCGCTCTTACCGTGGTGAGCTTGATCCTCGGGCTGTTGAGACGTTAACGGCGTTTGCGCAGCCCCAATCCGTTTCTTTCATTATCAAACGCAGCAAAGGAGTCATACATGAGTGCAAATTTCCCATCCGGATTGTCAGAGAGTGGTGTCGATACGACCGGTCGTGCCACCACTACCGCTCACACCACCTATGAAAGTGCGGCGAAACAAGCTGGCGCAACATTACGCAGTGATCTTGCTTTGCTTAAGAATGATCTTGATCACTTGCTGTCCCGTGCATCGACGTTATCGGACAGAGAATTGAGCGAAGCGTATGCACGCATGATGACCAAGTTCAGTTCCTTGCGGTTTGCGGCAAAAGGCATGGCGGTAGAAGCCAGGCAACAATTTAATCAAGGCGTCGACAAGACAAGCGAATACGTGAAAGACCGGCCGTTGCAATCCGTCGCACTGGCTAGCGGCTTTGGCTTGGTGTTGGGATTGCTGATGCGCCGACATTGAGCGGTTGTCAATGCATAAGTCTTGCAGGATGAAGAAAAATCGATGTTCCAAGCCGGCCGCTGTTAGCTTTTGTCAACCAGAAAGGAAGAAAAGATGATGGAAAAATTCATAACGATAATCACTGTATTAATTGTTGCACTTGGCTCAAGCGCGTGTAACACGATGAGGGGCTTTGGACGGGATGTCGAACGCGGCGGTGAAAAAGTTCAGGGTGCGGCAGAAGAATCGCAAAACCAGCCATCAAAATGATCTGGTGTTTGTGTAAGAGCGGCTTTTAACGGCCGCTCTTTTTTATCCTTGATAGCAATTCTTTACGCACGCTCTTCGCGTTCGGCGATATTGTCCGTCACCAGCAACTTGACCGCGACAATACAAACAGCAGTAAGCGGTGAGGCGACGATTACGCCTAGCGTGCCGAAAAAAGTCGCCAGCAGCAGCGTCGAAAAAATAACCAGTGCCGGTGGCAATGATACGGCACGCTGTTCAACCAATGGCGAAAGCAGATAGTTTTCCGCTGATTGAATCGCGACAAACAGCAACAAGACATAGAACGCCTCCGTTGGCCCGATATTGAAGGCAATCAGCAATGCCGGAACTGTCGCCAGGATAGGGCCGAGATACGGTACGAACTCAAGCAGGCCGCTCACCAACCCTAGGGCAAATGCGAACGGAATATCGAGCGCCCACAGCCCGAGGCCGGCTGCACTTCCGACCAGTACCATCGTAATGAAACGCCCCAACAGCCACAAACGCAAGGTATGGCCGATTTGATCCAGGACTTCGCGTGCGCGCGACCGGGCGCTGAGCGGAAACAATTTCAGGAAACCTTGTTGATACAAACGCGGCTGGGCAGCTAGATAAAAACCGATGAACAGCACGACAACCACACTGATGATGCCCTGCAGGGTAGATGAAATCACACCAGTTGCACGCCCCAGCAGTTGCAGGTCGAGCCTCAATTTCGCCACATCGCTGGCGAGCGCGGCAAGCGGCCTGGCCCAATAATATTGTTGCGTCCATTGCCGGACGCGTACCATCGCCTCCGGCAAGGTGTCCGCCAGTTGGCCGATCTGCTGGCTTATCGGCACCGAAAAAAGCCAGGCCAGAGCGGCGATCAAAGCAACAAACGCAATGATGGTAAAGCCAAGCGCCGCACTTTCGGACAATCCGGCATGACGGACGAGCCAATTGGTTGGTGCGCGCAGCAATACCGCAAACAAAATGCCGCAAAACAGCAAGAGAAATATGTCACTCGCCAAACGAATCAGCGTTACCGCGAACACAGAGGCGATTAATAGAGCCGCTACCAGCAGGGCGCGGCGTAAAAAAAGCGCATCGCCGATAACATCCGGATATTTACGGCCTGGCTCATCACTCAAGCTTGTCGGCCGGCCCAAGCCGGAGCAAGACTTTCCTTCCGAATCTTGCTCCGGCGGCGCGTTGTCTGGATTCAGATTCAACGCGAGCCGTTATTGTCGCCACTACTGTCAGCACTACTATCGCCACTGTCACCACTACTGGCACCAGACGATGGCGTCGGCTCCGCCGGTGCAGTCGCAACCTGCTGAGGCCACGATAGAACAAGTGCTTCGTGACTGCGGCCCTTGGCTTGAACACGGGCAGTTTGGTTCAGCGTATAACCACCGGTTTCCGCATGAATCCGGTAGGTGCCGCTCCTTGGAAAATCGACCAGCATCAAAGGTCCGTCACAAGTCGTCTTTAATGCCGTCGTGCCCCGCGCATCCTTGATATCGACGTTGACGTCCGCCAAATAATCGCCCTTGCGCGTTGCGAAGGTCAACATCATGTCGTAGTCGCGCGCGGCCTGCTTCACCTGTGCGGCTTCTTCTGCGCCGACCCCACCGCACATATAAGTAAAACCGTTTTCAGTCTTTGGCTCCAGTTGCGTCATTGGCGCTGGAGGAGGCAAATTCTGCATGGCGGATTGGTCCCCCGGCATCGATGCCGACTCGCCTCCGCTTGAAGAGGGCTGTGGTTGTACTTGGCTGTCGATTGGTGTTTGCGGCTGGGACGATTGGGCAATAACCGCGGACGATGCCACGCAGAAGACTGCCAACAAAGTATTTTTCATTTTCATCGCAAAAATCTCCTGAATAAATGTTGGACGTTGTGCAGCAAAACCGCATCCACCACAATGATTACAATGTATTTTTACTATTTCACATACTCAACCGCCTCAATTTTTGAATACGGTCAAAGTGAAAAATCAGATAATGGAATATGCATCATCCATGCCGACACAAACAGCGGCGTTGCCTAAAGAGAAATTGTGTGTCTCATGTGCGCTGCATCCCCCTCGATCAACATTGCCCACGCAACATTGCCCATGTAAAATTTATTGTGTCTGTTTCATGAAATTTGGTGCCTTCATCTGGCACTAAATATGCTCCACGCAGTCCATCACATCGTGAGCCGATCTTGTTTTTTGTACCAGACCTGCATTTCATGAAAATGGCGAAAGTGCTGCAAGTGCTTATTGAGCGTTCCAGAATGGATGAGCGTCAGAACGCTCAATCCCTCATCCCGCCCTGCTCCCCGACGGAGAGGGTGAGAGGGACCGCAATTCGCTGTCGCGAATTACGGAAAGATCAATAGGAGCAAGCACTCATCGTGATTCCCCCCCTTTTGCGTTTGCCCGTAAAAATTCTTCCGCAACCGGATGAAACAACCTGTGGTCCGACCTGCCTGCATGCGGTCTATCGCTATTGGGAAGATGAAGAGCCGTTGACGGCCGTGATCGAGCGCACCGGCCGGCTGGAACTCGGGGGCACCTTTGCGGTATTCCTTGCATGCGATGCTTTGCGCAAAGGATATCGGGCCACCATCTATACCTACAATCTAAAGGTATTTGATCCCACCTGGTTCGGTAATCGCAAAATCAATATTGCGGAACGCCTGCACCAGCAACGGAATATAAAAACGGATTACCGCTTGCAGCACGCGACCGTGGGTTACCTGGAGTTTCTGCAACTGGGCGGCCGCTTGCGCCTGATGGATCTGTCGCGCGGATTGATCCACCATATGCTGCGCCGCAAGCATCCGATTCTCACCGGTCTGAGCTCGACCTACCTGTATCGCGTACCGCGTGAGTACGGCCCGGATGACAAGCCGGATGATATTCGGGGAGGTCCGGCCGGGCACTTTGTGGTAATCGCGGGATACGATATCGAACGCCGCAAGGTATTGGTAATGGACCCGTACCAAAAAAATCCCTACGGCGGCTCGCATGAATACTGGATCAGCATCGAACGCGTGATCGGTGCGGTGCTGCTCGGCATCGTGACGCATGACGCCAATCTTCTCATCATTCATCCTCGGCATCTGTCTCGACAGGGACTTCCATGAACATTCTTTTCATCGTCAATCATTTACGTGATTGGCCGGTTCCGATACCTGGCGTCGAGATTGTGTCGGCACGAAATTACCTGATGGATGGCACCTATTGCGAAAGAAAGGACACCAAAGTATTCAATTTCTGCAAGCCCTACCGTTACCAACGGCGCAGCTACTACGTCTCGCTGCTGGCCGAAGCGCGCGGTCATCTGCCGCTGCCCGATGTCAAGGCCATTGAGGATATTCAATCCAGCCATATCGTGCAATTGCTTGCCGGAAGTCTGGATGAGGTGATGCAATCGTCGTTCGCCGATAGTCAGCAGGCGTCCATTGAAATGCGCATTTATTTCGGACGCGACACCGAACGGCGTTACCGGCAGCTCAGCGAGCAATTGTTCAACCTCTTGCACATGCCGCTGTTATATGCCCGTTTCGAAAAATCAGACAATAAATGGATGCTGCGCAACGTACGCGCGTTGACTGCAACCGACGTTCCGTCGCAGGACATTCCGGCCATGACCCAAGCCGCTGCCGATTGCGCAAAAGGGCATCAAACACGTACCCGCGAACCGACGGCGCAGAAACCGACGGTAGCAATATTGCACAGTACCAAAAATACCGAAACACCGATCGTCGGAGCACCATCGAATGCGCGTGCGTTACAAAAATTTCAAGAAGCCGCGGAAGTGCTTGGCATGCGTACCGAAATCATTACCAAAGACGATAGCGAGCGACTAACGCAGTTCGACGGATTGTTCATTCGCGACACCACCAGCGTCAATCACTATACGTATCAATTTTCTCGCCAAGCCGCCGTAGCGGGGTTGGCGGTCATCGACGATCCCGATTCGATTTTGAAATGCACCAATAAAGTGTATTTGGCCGAATTGTTGAACCGCCACAGAATGCCGATGCCGAAGACGCTGACGATACATCGCGACAATATTGCGCAGATCGTACCGGGGCTGGGTTTGCCTTGCGTACTGAAGCAGCCGGATGGCGCTTTTTCCATGGGTGTGGTGAAAGTGCATACCAGTCAGGAGCTGGAGACCGAAGTCCATGCGCTCCTGCAAAAATCGGAGCTGGTTCTCGCGCAGGAATTCCTGCCAACCGATTTCGATGGGCGTATCGGGATCATCGATCGCGAGCCGATTTTCGCGTGCAAGTAGTTCATGGCGCCGGGTCATTGGCAGCTCATTCGGCACGAACCCAATGCGCC
>CBINHE010000033.1:0-40598 GCA_966250375.1 uncultured Oxalobacteraceae bacterium | reverse complement strand
CGGGGTAGCAAAGTGGTTATGCAGCGGCCTGCAAAGCCGTGTACGCCGGTTCGATCCCGACCCCCGCCTCCAAATAAATTAAGGACTTAGCTAAATCTTGGCTAGGTCCTTTTTTATTCCACTTTGCTAATGTGATATGCCGCGCTTGAAGCGGCCAATTTGCCGCAGGCAAGTTCAGGGGCTCGCCGGCAACCATACTTCCATATGTCGACGATTAAGGCTTTTGCCAATGGGACATTCCAGCTTTGCCTGTTGAACAAGCTATTCGACAGGCTCTTATCCGCGACTTTCAATACCAGAAAACAGGCGAAGCCTATGGTACCCAGCTTGAAGGCTTGCTCGTCCTCGGTATTGTGTCGACATCTTTTTTGAACAAGAATTTATCGAACCTATCTCCCTCGGCGGCTCGGCATCGTCGCGGGCGCTGGCGCGGTGTTTCAACTGGATTCCAAATCGACTCCGGTTCCGAGCCGGCTTACACCGATGCAGGGCAGAGTATCGTTGGGCTGGCCAATCGCCGGCAAGGGGGGATTTTCACCGCGCTGCAATACTGGCCAGTTCACTGGATCGAACTGAAACTCGGCCATCACTTTCACTCATGCCACAAATATGCAGGCAGCAGTTCCTATAGGAATTACATTGCCGATGTGCCAACGTCGATTGTCTCGTTCGGCAGTCTGCTGGACATGCTCGGATCTTGGTCGGGTGGGCTGCAATTTCGCTACAATGGCCCGCGCTCCTTAATCGAGGACAATAGCGTACGAGGCGAAGCGGAATCTAAATGGGACGAGAACATTGGGTCTCGGCTAGCACCGGCGTGCAAACTTTACTTATCCATTCTATTAAAGGCTGTGTATGAAGCAACGCGATAATTCCATGTCCGTTCCCCAGATTAATTCAACGCACGACATCGCATTATCGGAGGCCCTTGATAAGGCGATCAATAATAAGACGAAACCTCTCGGTAGCTTGGGTGTTCTGGAATCCGTCGCCAAACAGATAGGCATGATTCAGAAAACAACGCGACCACAGTTGATTAAACCGTCCATTTTCGTATTCGCAGGCGATCACGGCATCGTAGCGGAAAACGTTTCCGCTTATCCGCAAAGCGTGACTTGGCAGATGGTGGAAAATTTTCTGGCGCAAGGTGCTGCAATCAATGTGTTCGCGCGCCAGAACGGGAGTGCGCTGTATATCGTCGATGCAGGCGTCAATCATGATTTCGGGGTGCGTGATGGCTTGATCGACAGGAAAGTTGGTCTCGGTACGCGTAGCTTTTCTGATGTGCCTGCAATGACCGCCAATGAGTGCGAACTCGCCATGCAGCATGGAATGGCGTTGGCGGCCACACTGGACGGGAATGTGATCGGTTTCGGCGAAATGGGTATCGGCAACACCACTGCCGCAGCCGCGATCATGCATAAGCTTGCCGGCATACCCGTTGCTGATTGCGTCGGCGCAGGGACGGGGCTGTCTGTTGACGGCGTCTTGCACAAGCGGCGTGTGATTGAAAAAGCAGCGGATCGCCACGCCTCGGTGATAGCGCCTTTGGATATCTTGTCCACGTTCGGCGGATTCGAAATCGCGATGATGGCCGGTGCGATGCTGAAAGCAGCAGAACGGCGCATGGTGTTGTTAATCGATGGCTTCATCGTGACCAGTGCGTTGATGGTTGCTGCGCGGCTGCAGCCGGCCATCCTGGATTACTGTGTGTTCTCCCATTGCTCGGATGAGAACGGGCATCAGCAGATGTTGCGCTTCCTCGGTGCGCGACCATTGTTGCAGCTAAGCCTGCGACTGGGTGAGGGTACCGGGTGCGCGTTGGCGTTGCCGTTGGTGCAGTCTGCCGTGAATTTCCTTCGTGAAATGGCGACGTTCGAGTCTGCGCAGGTGAGCGAGAAGGTGGAATAGGTCAATGTCTGAAATGCCGCCAGTCGCTCATTCGACTGCTAACCTCGTCAATTGGTGTGTTCTGCAGTTGCGCCTTTTTTTCATCGCGCTGCAATTCTTTACGCGTTTGCCTATTCCGCGCTGGGTCGGGTTCGAATCGGATTGGCTGCATCATGCATCGCGCTACTTCCCGCTCGTCGGGATTGTGGTCGCCACCATTACAAGCGCGCTCTATGTGCTTGCGGCCTGGCTTTGGCCGCAAACGATAGCCGTGCTGCTATCGACCGTTGCAGGGATTTATCTGACTGGTGCTTTTCACGAGGATGGATTCGCTGACGTGTGCGATGGATTCGGCGGCGGATCGACGCCGGAACGTGTGCTGGAGATCATGAAGGACTCGCGCATTGGCGCTTATGGCGCGATCGGCATCGCTCTTCTATTGGCATTGAAATGGTGCGCGCTCTCGCATCTGCCGGTATACGCAGTCATCGTGGCGCTGTTTATTGCGCATCCGATGTCGCGTCTGTTTGCAGCGGCGCTCATTTGGCGTCTCGATTACGCAAGGACGGAAGGTAAATCCAAGCCGCTTGCACAGCATATGTCGACTGCGGAATTTCTGATTGCCGCTGTCACGGCATCCTTGCCCTTGCTGGCGACGGGACTGGCAGGTTGGCTCTCCTGGTATGCGATTCTGGCCGGTATGGCAGGGGCAGCGGTTGCGGCTGTATGGCTAAGCAAAATATTTTTGCGGCGCATTGGGGGATATGCCGGGGATTGCCTGGGCGCAGTGCAGCAGGTCGCGGAAGTCGCGTTTTATCTGGGTGTGCTGGCTTGTATGCGCAGTGGGGCCCTATAACGAAACCTGATTTCCAATGCGTCTTTATCTCGTCCGCCATCCTCAGCCGCTAGTCGCATCAGATGTTTGCTACGGCAGTACGGATCTGGCCGTGGCGCCACAAGAGCATGCACGAGTAGTGTCTGCGCTGACAGCGACCTTGCCCAAAGGCGTCGCACTGTTTTCAAGCCCATTGCGACGATGCGCCGAGTTGGCAGAGCGGTTGGTTAGCCCTCTTGGCTGTGCAATGCCCAAGCTTGATGCACGTCTGGTAGAGATGCATTTCGGCGCATGGGAATTACGCACTTGGAACGATATTGCCCGTTGCGAAATCGATGCCTGGGCCAATAACTTGGTAACGTACCGGCCTGGTGGCGGCGAGAGTGTAATGCAGATGGCAGAACGCGTTCGTGCATTCCATGCTGATGTGCTGCTGACACAACAGGATTGCATCGTAATTTGCCATGCAGGTACGATCCGCATGCTGTTGGCATGCCAGCGTAATTTGTCGCCTGTGGAAATGGCGCAATACGCCGCGCAAGAGCAGCACAAGATCGCTTACGGTGAGGTAATTGTTCTGGACTGTTGAGCAGCCAACTCAGCTTGCTGGTTGTTGCCAAAACGGGATGGGCCTTATAATGACCCGGTTTTGGTGCTCGCATACATGTTCATGTATGCAGTTAAACGGGAAACACGAGACTGATTGTTCAGTCAGCGTGTGCTGCCCCCGCAACGGTAAACAAGCGTCGCTCCGCATGGGGCGGCAAGCTGTCTCTCGATACCACTGTGCATGTGCATGGGAAGGTGAGGCGGTTTGACTTGCTAGCCCGGATACCGGCCAAAGCAGGTGGAAGTGCTGCGGACGAGATGTTCGCGATGCGAATAGGAGATGTTGATAGCCGGCATCATGCCTTTCGATTGTCGTGGGCACTCTCAGCATTTCTGTTCAACCCAGCCCACGGGGAAGTCGGCTGGTTGCTTATTTTCTGAAAACCGATCATGACCTTATCCGTTTCACGGCCCGCCCCTGTGGTGGTCAAGCCGCTGGCCGTGGCAATTGCCATTGCCGCTGTATTTCCGTCTTGTGCTTTTGCGCAAGCCAACCAAGAAAAAATGTTGACGCCCGTCGTGGTTACCGCGACGCGCTCACCGCAGTATGTCCGGGATGTTTTGAGCGATACCATCGCGATTACCTCGGAAGAGATTGCGCAATCCGGACAAGCTTCGCTTGTCGATTTGCTGCAACGGCAACGCGGAATTGAAATAACGAGAAATGGCGGGCCCGGCGCATCGTCCTCCGTATTTATTCGTGGCGCAGACAATAAGCAAAACATCGTTCTGGTGGATGGCGTGCGTATCGGTTCTTCCACGACAGGCAGTGCGGCGTGGGCCGCCATCCCGTTAGGCCAAATCGATCACATCGAGATCGTCTACGGGCCGTTAAGCAGTATGTATGGCGCGGATGCGATCGGTGGCGTGGTACAGATTTTCACGAAAAAGGGGGAGGGCGCGCCATATGTGACGGCGTCCGCCGGCATCGGCAGCTATGCCACGCGAACACTTGATGCTGGCGTATCGGGGGTGACCAGCGGCGAGCATCGATTGCGTTATGCCATTACTGCCGCACACGAACGCGCTGATGGTTTTTCAGCGACAACGCCAGGTAATTCTTCCTATAATCCGGATAAGGATGGGTACCAGAAGGACAGCGCAAGCGGCCAATTCTCGCTCGACGTGGCAAAAGGTCACGAGATTGGGTTTGTCTTCCTGCACAGCCGGCTCGACGCACAGTTCGATAATAAAGACTCCACTTACGATGCACGAACGTTACATACACTTGGCAACTACGCGCTGTATTCAACAAACCGGCTTTTGCCGGGATGGACCAGTCATCTCCAAGTGTCGCAAGCGGCCGATAAATCCGGTACCGACAGCAGCGCGGCAGCGAGTGACAAAAGCCAGATTGATACCACGCAAACCGACATCAACTGGCAGAATGACGTCATGCTTGGTACCGGCATATTGCAGTTGCTTGTCGAACAGCGCAAGGAAAAAGTCGATTCGAGTTCAACGCCGGCACTGACCGGTCAGCGCACCACCAATTCTGCCGCTGCGTCGTATCAATTGAAACGCGGCGCGCATCTGGCAAGTATCAGTATCCGCAATGACAACAGCTCGCAGTATGGGTCCAACACGACTGGCAGTGCCGGCTACGGATACCGCATCACGAGCGGTTTTCGCGCCAACGCCAGTTTTGGCACCAGCTTCCGCGCGCCGACATTCAATGAACTTTACTTTCCGAATTTCGGTGTTGCGTCCAACAAGCCTGAACAAGGGAAAAACGCTGAAGCCGGGCTTTACTATGAAGATGGCGTATCGCAGGCCAGTGCCGTTTATTACCGCAACCGCATTACCGATTTACTGGTGACCGTGGCACCGTGTCCAGATGCGTCGGTCAGCGATCCATCCAGTTGTGCTTATAACGTCAATAAAGCGCTGCTCACCGGCGTGTCTTTGGGCGCAAGCACCAGGTTGGGCAATTTCACCGTACGCGGCGCAATGGATTTGCAGAATCCTCGTGACGAAACGACGGATAAGGTGCTTTACCGCCGCGCCAGGCGGCACGCGAGCGTCGCACTCGAATACCATGCCGGCGCCATCAAGGCAGGCGCTGAAACAGTGTTGTCAGGGAAACGTTTTGACGATGCCGCCAACAAAAATACCTTGGGCGGCTATGGCTTGCTGAATCTGTATGCCGGTTACGATATCGCGCCTGGTTGGTCATTATTCGGCCGTTGGAACAATGTGGGCAATAAAAACTATGCACTTGCCAAAAATTACGCGACGGCAGGCTCAAACTTGTTCATTGGTGTTCGGTACGACATGTAGTAAGCAAATGCGATCCACCGAACTCCATGGCGGCAATGCAGCGGATTGCATCGACGTAACATCATTTTTTGTCATTGCAACGTCATTGACGTTGTTTGTTCAAGTGGTTCAGGCATAAGGTTTTCCGTGCATCCTTTTTTTCGCACCATGCGACACAGGGCTACCGTCATCTTGACCGTGCTGATATTGCTGGCACTGGCCAGCCTGCTATTGGCCGGCATGATCGGCTCGATCACGCTGCCCGTGTCCGATTTGCCATCCGCGTTGGGCGAAGTGGTGCGAGGCACGCCATCGACGATGACAGCTACGCTGCTGGACTTGCGGTTGGGACGCGCGCTCACCGCATTTGTGACCGGGGCCGCATTGGCGCTGGCCGGTGTGATGATGCAGGCCTTGCTGCGCAATCCTCTGGCCGATCCATATGTATTGGGTATTTCGGGCGGTGCTGCGGTCGGGGCACTGGCTGCGATCCTCCTCATGTGCGCGGCGTGGATGATCGATGCCGCCGCATTTGGCGGCGCGGTGTCGGTATCCATGTTGCTGTATTTTTTGGCGCGGCGCGATTTGCGCAGTGGCTTGGCAGCGGAAGGTGGCGCTTCGTTGTTGTTGCTGACGGGCGTGATCCTGTCGTCCGGGTGCATGGCGCTGGTGACGCTGATGTTGTCGATCGCACCGGAGAGTCGCCTGCGCGGCATGGTGTTTTGGATGATCGGCGATTTGTCCGGCGCGCAGGTGCGCTGGCTGCCTTGGCTGGTGCTCGTCGGCTCATTGGTGTTTGCATTGCGCGCGGCGCGTGCGATCAACGTGGTCGCGCTGCATGCCGAAGCGGCCGCCACGCTTGGCGTACGCGTCGGCGCATTGCGGCAGGGACTGTTTTTCTGTTCCGGCCTGCTGACCGCTAGCGCGGTGACGAGCGCCGGCAGCATCGGCTTTGTCGGCCTGATCGTGCCGCATGCGTGTCGATTCGCATTCGGGCCCGACCACCGTTTGCTTTTGCCTGCAGCGGCGCTGGCCGGCGGCGCTTTCCTTGTATTGGCCGATACCCTGGCACGTACCGTGCTGGCGCCACAGCAACTGCCGGTTGGCGTCATCACGGCGATGATTGGCGTACCGATTTTTCTCTTTCAACTGCATCATATCCGGCGTAAATGACATGATCCGCACCAACAATTTACAACTGCGGATGGGGAGCCGGATTCTGGTCGATCACCTGGATTGGCAGGTTGCGTCTGGTGAATGCTGGTGCGTGATTGGCCGCAATGGCGCGGGTAAAAGCACCTTGTTGCGCACGTTGGCGGGGCTGCATCAACCCGAGGGCGGTAGCGTTGAAATGCAGGGGTGCACCTTGGCCGACTGGCCACTACCGGCGTTGGCACGCGAACAGGCGTATTTGGCGCAATCGCGCAGCGATGCATTTGGCTATCGCGTCATTGAAACAGTGCTGACCGCCCGTCATCCCTATCATGCCGACCGTTACTGGGAAGGCAGCGACGATCATCAGGCAGCATATGCTGCGTTACAGGCGATGGAAGTGGCCGATCTGGCTGAACGCGATGTACGCACTTTGTCCGGCGGTGAACGTCAGCGCGTTGCGATCGCAGCGTTGCTGGCGCAAGACACGCCGTTGCTGTTGCTGGATGAACCGGCCAATGCGCTTGATCTGGCCCATCAGGTCAGCGTCATGGGTTTACTTGCGCGCTTATGCCGCGATCAGCGCAAAACGGTGGTGATGGTCGGTCATGACCTGAACCTGGCGCATAGCGTTGCCACGCACGCCTTGCTGCTGATGGGCGACGGGCAATGGCAGGCGGGTCCGGTGGCGGAGGTGATGCAGGCATCGATATTGGGCAACTGCCTCGGTCATCCGATTGAATCGATACAACACGGTAAACGCATCCTTTTTATCCCAGCAGAGGAAACATGATGAACGAAGAGAACATGAAAGCCGGACTCGAATGGTAATGAGCGCGCATATCGATTTGCGCATCCTGCTGATGTCCGCCGTCGCATCCGGCCAAGACAAGACAACGGTGACTGCCGCGCTCGCGCGCAAGCTGGTGCGTCAGGGCTTGCGGGTGCTGGTGTTCAAGACCTGTCCTGACCCGGCGGCGGTCGCAGCGCTGTTTCTGAGGGGCGATCCAACATGACGCGCACGCTTGTGTTGGGGGGCGCCCGTTGCGGCAAGAGCGCCTATGCGGAACAGATCGCTGCAGCATCCGGCAAGGAGGTGGTTTATATTGCGACTGCGCAGGCGGGCGACGGCGAAATGGTGGCGCGTATTGCACATCATCGCCAGCAGCGTCCGGCCGTGTGGACCACTGTCGAAGAACCGATTGCGCTGGGGGACGCGCTGCAGCGCTGGTGCGCGCCGCAGCGCGCCATTCTGGTCGATTGTCTGACGCTGTGGCTGTCGAATTTGCTGTTTTCCGGACCGGCGGATTTTCCGGATGTCGGCACGATTACGTTGCCGCCGGTATTTCATGAACAGCGCGCCCACTTCCTGCAGGCGCTGGAGCAGGCGAGCGGCGACATTGTGCTGGTATCGAATGAAATCGGCATGGGTGTCGTGCCATATGGTGCGGTCTCGCGTTGCTTCACCGACGAGGCAGGCCGTCTGAATCAAGCCGTTGCCGCCCGCTGCGAGCATGCGGTGCTCGTCGCCGCAGGGTTGCCTCTGGTACTCAAGGGTGCTCCATGCTGATCGGATTGAGTGTCCCCACCTTGGCGCTGCTGGTATTGACTGGCGTGGCGCTCGACCTGCTGCTGGGGGAGTTGCGATACTGGCATCCACTGGTGGGATTTGGCCGCTGGGCGAATTTTATCGAGCGCGGCTTCAATCGCAGCCGTCTTCCATTCGGACTTGGTGCGTTAGCGTGGATGCTGGCGGTCCTGCCATTGGCCGCGCTGGCATATTGGACGAGCGGTGACGGGAGCGCCGGCTTGGCAATGCACGCGGTGTTGCTTTATTTTTGTATCGGATTGCGCAGCCTGCGCGATCATAATCTGCCGATTGCGCAAGCGCTGGCGCAGGGCGATTTGGCACACGCCCGCTTGCTTACTGGACGCATTGTCAGCCGCGACACGCAACAGGCCGATGCTTCCGATCTCGCCAAGGCCAGCACCGAATCGTTGCTGGAAAACGGTAACGATGCAGTGTTCGGCACGCTGTTCTGGTTCATGCTGGCCGGCGGTCCCGGGGCGCTTCTGTTTCGCTTGGCCAATACGCTCGATGCGATGTGGGGATACCGTACACCCCGTTTTCTAGCCTTTGGTTGTGTAGCGGCGCGCATCGACGACGCGCTCAACTGGATACCTGCGCGTCTGACCGCATTGTCTTACGTATTGCTGGGCACGGCACTAGAGGACAAGCGTCGTGCGTGGCATTGCTGGCGCACGCAAGCACCGGCTTGGTCGAGTCCCAATGCCGGGCCGGTGATGGCGAGCGGCGCCGGGGCGCTCGGTTTGGCGCTGGGCGGCGCTGCCATCTATGGTGGCGTGATTGAGCAACGGCCACCGCTTGGCGTCGGGCGCGCCGCGCGTGCCGAGGATATTGGCCGAGCCTGGCGGCTGGTCGCCGCTACCACTGCGCTGTGGGTCGGCATTGTGGCGCTGGCCGGCATCCTGTTTTTCTTGCAAAGGAGAATGCATGCTTGAGCATGGCGGTAACCTGAACGATGCAATGCGCCGGTTCGGATATGCACGCGAAGATTGGCTCGATCTGTCGACCGGCATCAATCCGCACTGGTATCCGGCGCCGCCGCTGGCGGACAATGCTTGGCATCGCCTGCCGGAAGTTGGTGGAGCGCTGGTTGATGCGGCGACAAGTTATTACCGCGCACCGTTAATGCTGCCAGTGGCCGGAACGCAAGCAGCGATCCAGGCATTGCCGCGCCTGCGTTGGTCGTTATGCTCGCCGTCAAGGGGCGTGGTGGCAGCGCCATCGTACGCGGAGCACGCGCACCACTGGGCTCAGCATGGCCATGTAATGCGGCAGGTGCCCTATGCCGAACTGGATGGTGCGCTGGACGATTGTGACGTGATGGTGGTCTGCAATCCAAACAATCCGACCGGCGCGACGGTCGCACCGGAACGTTTACTTGCCTGGGCAGAATGCTTGGCTGCGCGTGGTGGCTGGCTGGTAGTTGATGAAGCATTCGGCGACACCACACCGCAGTCCAGCATTGCACCATGGAGTGACCAGCCCGGACTGATCGTGCTGCGCTCGGTCGGCAAGTTTTTCGGATTGGCCGGCCTGCGTCTGGGCTTCGTTGCCGCGCACGCCGATTTGCTAACGGCGCTCGCAGATATGCTCGGCCCATGGGCGGTGAGCGGCCCGGCGCAGCAGATCGGCTGTGCCGCGTTGCGCGATACCGTCTGGCAGGACGCAATGCGCACCCATTTGCTGGCGTCGGGCCGACGTTTGCAGCAAGTGTTGATCGCGCATGGCATTCACGCCACAGGCAGCGCCTTGTATCAATGGTGGCCGGAAGCGCAGGCCGAGGCATTCTGGCAACACATGGCCGAGCGCGGAATTTGGGTACGCCTGTTCCCGCAGGCGGCGCGTGGCATCCGGTTGGGCCTGCCGTCCGATGAGGCTGGTTGGCAACGCTTGGAGCAGGCCTTGGCACAATGGAGCAAGGGAAACAAGGGATGAAATTATTTTGCTTATTGGCGTACATGGTGGTCAGCCAAGCGACCGCTGCCATCAGCGTGCGCGACGACGCCGGCAACATCGTGACCCTGCAAAAGCCGGCGCAGCGCGTGGTCTCGCTGGCGCCCCACGTCACCGAAATGTTGTTCGCCGCCGGCGGTGGCGAACGTGTGGTGGGCGTTGTCAAGTTTAGCGATTATCCGGAAGCCGCGAAGCGCATTCCGCAAGTCGGCGACAATCGGCAGATCGACATGGAACGCGTCATCGCGCTGAAGCCCGACTTGTTGGTGGTCTGGCTGCACGGCAGCGCCACCCGCCAGCTTGAGCAACTGAGCAAACTGGGTATTCCGCTGTTCTACAGCGAGCCGCGCCAGCTTGACGGCATCGCGGACAACCTGATTCGCATCGGCCAGCTGCTGGGTACCGACAAGGAAGCGCAGCAGGCCGCAGCCGACTTGCGCAAGCAACTGGCCAGCTTGGCCGCACAGTACACTAACCGGCCGCCGGTGCGTATGTTTTATCAAGTCTGGGACAAGCCGCTCTACACGCTCAACGGCGAGCACATTCTCAGCGATTCGATTCGGCTTTGCGGCGGGAAAAACATCTTTGCCGGTATGGCGATCACGGCACCCAACGTCGGCATCGAAGCAGTACTGCAGGAAGACCCGGAAGCCATTATCAGCGGCGATCAGCGCAACCAAACTGGCGGAGGCGTGAATCTCTGGAAGCCGTATACGACGATGACGGCAGTGCGTCGCGGCAATCTGTTCTCGATCAATGCCGACCTGCTCAACCGCGCCAGCCCACGCTTGATCGCAGGCACCGCCGCCATTTGCGAAAAACTCGAGCAAGCACGCCAACACAGGAAATCAGTGCCATGAGCCTCTATCAACGGATCGCCTGCCTCTCAACTGAATCAGTGGAAACACTTTACGCAATCGGCGCAGACGATTGCATTGCCGGTATCTCCGGCTTCACCGTGCGTCCACCTCGGGCACGTGAAGAGAAGCCGAAGATCAGCGGATTTTCATCGTCCAAACTGGAGCGAATCCTGGCAGTCAATCCGGATCTGGTGATCGGTTTTTCGAACCTGCAGGCGGACATCTGCCGCGACTTGGCGCAGGCCGGCGTCGAGGTGCATCTGTCCAATCAACGCACAGTAGCAGGCATCCTGCAAATGGTGCGGGTGCTGGCGGCGCTAGTACAACGGCAGGAAGCAGGGCAGCAACTGGTGGCCGAACTGCAGGGACATATCGATGCGGCGCGTGGGCGGGCGGCGCATTGGACGCGCCGTCCGAAAATCTATTTCGAGGAATGGAACGATCCTTTGATGAGCGGCGTCGGCTGGGCGTCGGAACTGATCGGCATCGCTGGCGGTGAGGATGCTTTTCCGGAACTGGCGGTTTTTCAGAGCGCCAAACAACGCATCATCGCCGATCCGCAGGAAGTGGTAATGCGCGCGCCGGACATTATCATCGGATCGTGGTGCGGTAAAAAATTCCAGCCGGATTCGCTGCGTACTCGTCCGGGTTGGGACGCAATACCGGCGCTGCAAAACGACATGGTGTTCGAGATAAAATCGGCCGATATTCTATCGCCCGGCCCCTCGGCAATCACGCATGGGCTGGTGCAAATCAGTGCTTTGATCGCGCGTTGGCAAGCATCACACGGGATTGCACAATAAGCCAACATCAAATTTTTCGTGGACCAAGCGCCGTTTTCAGGATAAAAACGGAAATAGGCGTGGCCCTATTCTTTCGCACGGTATATTTATTTACACGCATCTTTGTTGCGCATCAATCTTCGCATTAATGCAGTACGCACAGGTGCACCCAATGGGGCATGCTTCGATAAGGAGTGCCGATGTGTTTATTCATAACGTCGAAGTTGCCGCCGTCTTCAACCAGATTGCCGATCTGCTTGGGAGCAAGGGCGATAACTCGTTCCCGCATCCGCGCTTATCGCAACGCCGCCAGAACACTGAATTCGATGGCGGCCAGCGTGCAGACGCTGGTGAAGGCGATTCTTTCGGATATGCGGCGCAGTAGCCGGTAATGAACATGGCAACAGCAATACACTCTCTGCTCGATGCGCATTTGCGAACTCCTGCTCTTCTTTCGTATTCCAGGAACAACACAAGAGGCGGTTTGTTTCTCTTTAGAAATTTCCTTGAGAAATGTCTTCTGAGGCGTTCGAAACAACTATTTTCACCAATCTATTTATCTATTTGTTGCGATAATGCGATGTTATTTCTCGCATTAATGTTGCGAGGCATTCCACAGACGAATTTTGGAAAAAATACGGCAGTTTAGGAAACTTAACTGCCATCAAGGTGTCATTTGTTACATCTAGGTAGGACTAATTTTATGAAGAGGAAATCATGAGCGAACATACGCTGACAAGAGAAGAATCCTACGACCCGAACCGACTGCTTGATACGCTGCTCGAAAAAATGCATTTGAAAAATGATGCAGCGCTCTCGCGTGCGCTCGAAGTCGCACCACCGGTAATTAGCAAGATTCGGCATCGCAGATTGCCGGTCGGAGCGTCATTGCTGATTCGAATGCACGAAGTCTCGGAAATGAGTATTCGCGATTTGCGTGACTTGATGGGTGATAGGCGTATGAAGTACCGACTGAGTGACGTACAAGGGAAACCGAAACCGTCAGAACAGACTGCAGTCGATCAAGCGAGTCCATTGCACTGAAAAAAGTGCAGTACTGAATTCGTTGATGAGGCACATGTAGTGCGGGATCAGTGCTGTCGTCAATGAACTGCGCTTCATTGGCATGCATATTCCTGAATAGTGCTCGGAAATAAAAAACGGCGGCCCGAAAGCCGCCGTTTTCTTTCCATAAGACGTGAATCATGCCCTGGCGTGACGGCGCAGCATCAGCAGACTCAACCCAATTCCAGTATTGCCAGACTGCTCGGCCTTGGAACTGCTGTGATCTGACCGTTTGTGGCAGAAGCCTGCCAGTCCATGCTTGACCGTCGAAATCGGCATACCAGAATTCGTCTAGTCCACTCGCGAAATCCTGTTCGTCTATTCATGCCGTAACGAATAAGGAAATGATTTAAAAAAAGAGATCCATAAAGAATAGGATTCCATGTGCATCAAAATCGCAAATGCAACACAATCTGTATAGTGTTTCTTTACCCGCTGACACAGCCGCATTTCACGAGACAGTAACCCTATGCCTGACGAGACTCTTTACAACACACAAGAAATACTCAAGCTCTTGACATTGGAGCAAATCGATACCGATCGCTTTCGTGGGCAAAGTCATTTTATGGGTAGTTCGAATGTCTTCGGCGGGCAAGTTGTTGGACAAGCGTTGAAAGCTGCAACGTTGACGGCCTCTAATCGGCAGCCGCACTCGTTGCACTCCTTGTTTATTTTGCCGGGCAATCATCGGCTGCCCATCGAATTCGAGGTTGAGCGTGTGCGTGACGGCGGTAGTTTCAGTACGCGCCGCGTCGTGGCATGGCAGGAAGATCGCCGGATATTTGTCATGTCGGCATCATTTCAGGATCACGAGGAAGGACTGTCGCATCAAAGCCCGATGCCGGTCAGTGCCGAACCGGAATCGCTGCAGTCTGCGGTCGAAGCATGGAGACAGCGGGCTGCTTCCGCCAACCGGCCCTTTGTACCGGTGCCGGTGGATTTTCGTTTGGATGGAAACGTCGATCTTTACGTGAATCCGCCGCGCGCGCCGTACAAGAAGGTGTGGACCCGCGCCCCGTTGCCCCTGCCGGATGACGCCTCGGTCCACGAAGCATTGTTTGCCTATGTTTCCGATTACGGATTGCTGTGGACTGCGCTGCAGCCGCACGGGATCGCGGTGGGTGACCCGCGTCTGCAGATCGCGAGTCTCGACCATACGATCTGGTTTCATCGGCCGTTTCGCATGGACGACTGGTTATTGTTCTCGATGGAAAGTCCCAATGCGTCCGGCGGCAGAGGCCTTACATTGGCCCGTGTTTACGACAGAGGAGGCGCGTTGGTTGCCACCGTCGCGCAGGAAGGATTGATTCGGTTGCGTGCACGGTGAAAATGAAGTCTGGTACTGCATCCTCGGAAAATACGCCCTAGCTATCAAGTTCCGTATAGTGGCGGAAAATCCCTCCCTTGCTGAACGGGACCCGCCGCACGGATGCCAGATAAGCCTTGATCCGTGGACGCAAGATGACACGATCATGCAGTGCGATCAGTCGCGCGTAATCGGGTTCCAGCTTCTTCATCATGCGCGGAAATGCATAACGTAGCCCGGCAACAATCTGAAACATCGACAGATCAACATAAGATAGCGCATCACCGACCATGTAATTGATGCCGTGCGGATTGCGTTCCAGTATGGATTCGAAATAGTCGAGAAATCTCGGCAGACGTTCTGCGGTAAAGTTCGCTGCGCGCCGCAGCGCTTCCGGCTTCTGGTCTTTGTAGTACAGGCTGCTTGCAATCGGATGATGCGTGTCATGAACCTCGGTTATCAGATCGGCGACCGTGAGCTGTAACTGATTCGCCCATAGACGACCAGGTTCATCTTTTGATACCAAGCCGAGCCGCGGCCCAAGAAATGCGAGGATGTTTGCGGTCTGTCCGATGATCTGATCGCCCGCTTTCAAAAAGGGCGGGGCGAATGGTGGATATTCGATCGCCGTGCTCTCCAAAAAGCGCATCAACGCCGGCACGCCCATTCCACTATGTTCCGAACGCCGCGCGACATCGACATAATCGGCATCCGCTTCCTCCAATGCAAGCCGAATAAATTCCCCTCGGCCCTGTATTGTTGGCCAGTAGTAAAACTCATAGCGCATGTGGGAAGGGTTCACTGTTTTATCCTGCACGTCGGCAACACGCGGTCGCACACCGTTACATAACTTTCTTGGTTAACTGCTTTTCGAATGCGGCATCCTGCTTGGTGACTCTTCTGGGAACCTGTGGCCCGAATGCGTTGACGAACTTCACAAATGCATCCAGCTCGAGTGAATCGCTCAGTCGTTCAGGCGGTGTGGTGCCGGAATTCAGCACGAGGTAAAACAAGCCGTCTGCGGTGCGCACCATCGAATATTGCTCATTGCCGCTACGTGCCTTGAGGCGCTCGACTGCCGCGGTTGCCCTTGTAGACCTCATGATATTTCCTTGAAGAAGTGACCTCCACAATTGGCAGAGGAATGATACGTTTGACCAGTATAGACGCATGGTCAGATCGTGTGCCAAGCTGCTGACCTATGGATATATCTATTTGAAGCCATTATGGCTTCAGATTTGTATAGACCAAATTTGCGCTATCTGTACTTCCTCACTTGCTCGACTGGTATTCCCCACACTCCCACACCTCTTGAGCGAGCAATCTTTTCCATCGCCGTATATTCAAATGGCGCATCTGGCAATGCCACCGCCCATCCCTTTTGGAGCATCCATTCGCTCAAATCCTGCTCGTCCACCTTGCAACTCGCCACGATACTGCCATCCGGATAGCGCGCACGTTCAATGCAGTGAACGAAGTTACCCTCGATTTTGAAGTTGAGCGCAAGCGATGCTCTGGTTCCGCACGGCATCGGACGGATGAAGGTATAGCAGGTCTGATCCGTTGGCGGAATATAGATTCCGTAGAGATGAACAAGGTAATCACTGAGTTTCAGCGAACCGTCGTCCTGCACGGAAGCAAAGCTGGAAATTTCGGCATTCTGAAGTGCGTGAACCGAAGCACCGTATGCAGCAACAGTCGCGAACAAAATACCGGCAAGCGAGAGGTCAGCTTTCAATTTGGGGACTGAAATCAGCCGTTTTTGAGCTTGAAGCGAAATACGTTGATTTGACCTCGATTTCGGTGCCAATATCCCCAACGAATGAACACCAAAATAAAATTGCAAAGGAGACTTCATGCGTGAAATCGCATCGCTGGCAGAATTGAAAGGCTTGATCGGACAGGAAGTCGCGGTATCGGACTGGATTCAAATCACTCAGGAACGCGTGAATCTGTTCGCAGAAGCGACCGGTGATCGTCAATGGATACATCTCGATGTCGAACGCTGCCGTAAAGAATCACCCTTCGGCGGTACGGTCGCGCACGGCTTTCTGACGCTATCGCTATTGCCGATGCTGATGGAGAACGCGTTTGTGATGACGGACGTCAAAATGGGCGTCAATTACGGGTTGAACAAAGTGCGCTTTCCTTCCATTGTGTCAGTCGGCAGTCGCGTGCGCGGAAGGATGACCTTGTTGACCGTCGAAGATATCGAGGGCGGCGCACAGATGACGTGGCAAGTAATAATGGAGCAGGAGGGCGGCGACAAACCGGTATGTGTCGCCGAATCGATTTCGCGGCGGTATTAAGAAGGAAGTCGCCCTGGCTAGTACCTAGAGCGGATGCAAATCACTGTAGGGTGCGCCCCGCGCACCGATACCATTGCAAGAGCACTGGTGCGCGGGGCGCACCCTACCTTGTTGCATCGGAGCGCAAACCGTTCTAACGGGCGCAGACAAGGCAGTTTCCTACTGGGACCGACTCTAACAGGACCCCGTTTCATAGTGTTTTGATGGGCGGTGGGAGCAGCAACGAGTGCTCCGATCGTATCAGCGCCGCGCGTACTGCGTAGCGCCAAACAATGCTTCTTTCGCCTTGTCATCTACCAAGGGCTTGCGCAGATTCGCCAGCACTTCGACACCGCGCTTGACCGCAGGACGAGCAGCGATCTCGTCGAACCAGCGCTTCGCATGCGGATAATCGGCCCAATCAATTCCCTGATTTTTCCATGAGCGCAGCCACGGAAACGTCGCGATATCGGCGATCGAGTATTCATTACCGGCAAGGTATGGTGTCTTTGATACTTGCTTGTCGATTACACCGTACAGACGCTTCGCTTCATTGGTATAGCGATTGATCGCGTACTCGATCTTTTCCGGCGCATAGAGGCGGAAGTGATGAGCCTGCCCCAGCATCGGGCCGACGCCGCCCATCTGGAACATCAGCCACTGCAAGATCGTGAACTTCTCGCGATCGGTATTGCCGAGAAACTTGCCGGCTTTGCTGGCAAGATAAACCAGGATCGCACCGGATTCGAACAAAGAGAACGGTTCGCCGTCCGGACCCTCGGTATCGACGATGGCAGGGATTTTGTTGTTCGGTGAAATTGCCAGAAAGTCGGGCTTGAACTGGTCACCGGCACCGATGTCGATGTGATGAATCCGATAGGGCAAACCACATTCTTCCAGCATGATGTGGACTTTGTGGCCGTTGGGTGTGGCGGTGGAATAGACGTCGATCATTGTTTCTCCTCTTGGAATCTCAAGTGCGCATGATGATGAAGACTTTCGATAAAGTTCTGTTTTTCCGCTTCAAAATGCTGCGAAAGGGAATTGCCTTGAGCACCGCGCACCAGCGATTTGATGCGTTCGACCGCGTTAGGCGAGAGGCCGGCAAGCTCGTCGGACCATGATAGTGCGGCATCCAACGCAGTCCCGTCCGGCACGACCTTGTTCACCACGCCGAGATCGTACAGTCGAGGCGATAAGATGGGTTTGCCTTCGAGCAGAATTTCAGTGACAAGCTGACGAGGTAGCGACTGCGCCAGGAACCATGAACCTCCACCGTCCGGCGTCAAACCCATCCTCGAATAAGTCATCGAAAATTCGGCCGAGGCACCGGCCACGATCATGTCGCATGCCAATGCCAGTGAAAATCCACCTCCGGCAGCCGCGCCTTCAACTGCTGCGATCACAGGCTTCGGGCAATCGCGAATCGCTTCGACCCAGCCATGCAGGTTGTCGATGGCATCGGCTTGCTCCGACTTGTCTTTGCTGCGATTTTCGAGCAGGCGATTCAGGTTGGTGCCCGCGCAAAAGATGTTGTCGGCACCGGTAAGGATGACGGCGCGTACCGAATCATCGCGCTCTGCAGTGGACAAGGTTTCAATGGCTGCGGCGTACATGTCGGGATGCAGCGCGTTCTTTGTGCTCGGATTGGATAAGGTCAGAATTAGTGTGGCATCGCGGCGGGAGGCTTGGAGTTCGGCAGACATGGCTATTCAAAAGGAAAAGTGGGATGGGTTCAGCGATGATTATGTTTTTGCTCGCCATATTATTACTGAAATACCGAAAGCTGGTGTGCATACGCTGAAGGCGCACGATCATTCAAAGTGATCACGAAGGAAGCACCGAACGCAAACGCAGATAATGCAGACCCACAACAATCTGTTCCGACCGGCACTTTTGTCGCATAGAATACCCGTGTGATTTTTCAAGCAAGGGTTCAATATGGCAAGGCCGGAGAAAGTTCGCTTGGGCGAGATTCTGGTGCAGCAAAAGCTGCTATCCGACGAGCAATTACAGTTTTCACTGGGTGAGCAAAAACGGACTGGGCGCAAACTCGGTCGGGTTTTTGTGGAAAACGGCTTTGTCACCGAAGAGCAAATCTCCGGCGCGCTGGCAAGCCAATTGAATATCCCTTACATCAATCTCAAGTTTTACAACGTCAATTCAGACACGGTGCGCATGTTGCCGGAAACTCAGGCGCGGCGTTTTCGGGCGATCGCGCTGGAAGATCGGCGCGGTGCTTTATTGGTCGGGATGGCCGACCCGACCGATCTGTTCGCCTATGACGAAATTTCCCGTACGGTAAAAAGGCCGATCGAACTTGCGGTGGTCAACGAAAGCGAACTGCTGCAAAGCATCGACCGCATCTATCGCCGTACCGAAGAGATTACGGATTTTGCGCGCGAACTGGAGCAGGATCTCGGCGACAGCTACGTCGATTTTGGCTCGCTGGGAAAGACTGCCGGCCTGGAAGAAGCGCCCGTCGTCAAACTGCTGCAATCGGTATTCGACGATGCGGTGCAGGTACGTGCTTCGGATATCCATATCGAACCGCAGGAGGGGCGGTTGCAGATCCGCTTCCGAATCGATGGCGTGCTGCATTTGCAAACCGAAGCGGACATCAAAATCGCACCGTCGCTGGCCCTGCGTCTGAAGCTGATGTCTGGGCTCGATATCTCCGAAAAGCGCTTGCCGCAGGATGGACGTTTCGCCATCAAGGTCAAGCATCAGTCGATCGACGTGCGGATCTCGACCATGCCAACCCAGCATGGTGAATCGGTCGTGATGCGTTTGTTGAATCAGAGCGGCGGCACCCTGAAGCTGGATTCCATCGGCATGCCGGCCGGCATGCTGGAAAAATTCCGTGCGATTATCCAGCGCCCGAACGGACTGGTTCTGGTAACCGGTCCCACCGGCAGCGGTAAAACCACCACCCTGTACGGCGCGCTGGCTGAGTTGAATACGCTGGAAAGAAAGTTGATCACCGTCGAAGACCCGGTCGAATACCGACTTCCCGGCATCAACCAGGTGCAGGTCAACGACAAGATCGAACTGACGTTTGCCCGGGTGCTGCGATCCGCATTGCGTCAGGACCCCGACATCGTGCTGGTCGGCGAGATTCGCGACCGCGAAACGGCGCAGATCGCGTTGAGCGCAGCCATGACCGGTCATCTGGTTCTGTCCACTTTGCATACCAACGACGCGGTAAATACGCCGATTCGCTTGCTGGACATGGGCGTGCCGCGCTTCATGGTGGCATCCTCCGTGCAGGCCGTATTGGCGCAGCGCCTGGTGCGTCTCATTTGCGAAAGTTGTGCTGAAACCTGCGAGCCGAAACCGACCGAGCGGGAGTGGTTAAAAGCCGAGCTGAAGGATACCGTCGATGCGCGTCGCTATCTGCATGGGCGCGGCTGCTCGCATTGCAACGGCATGGGCTATCTCGGGCGAACAGGCGTCTATGAAATGCTGGTAATGACGGAGGCCGTGGCGGACGCCGCCAATCATTCCGATCCGGCGCATTTCCTGAAAGTGGCGAATGCCGAAATGGCCGGCAATACCTTGCGCCGCCATGCAGTGGCATTGGTCGTTGCAGGCAAAACCACGATAGCCGAAGCCATGCGCATCAGTAACCAGCTCAACGATTAGGAATCACGGTGCCTTTTTTTGCCTACAAAGCCAGAAATGCTCGCGGTGAACTGCTGCAGGGCGTCATCGAAAGCGCGGACAGCGGGGCGGTAGCGGATCAACTTTTGCGCACGGGCGTTACGCCGGTCGCGATACTGCCGACCAAAAATCCCGCTGACAACGGGGCGGGCGAGGGTGGCCGGTGGGCGCGATTGACCGAGCCGAAGGTGCGCGCCATTGATGTCCAGCTCTTCAGTCGTCAGTTGTATTCATTGTTGAAAGCAGGTGTGCCGATCATGCACGGCTTGGCCGGCCTGCAAGAGTCGGCGATCAACAAATCCTTTGCGCGGATTCTGAAAGATCTGCGTGAATCACTCGATTCCGGGCGTGAATTATCGGCTGCAATGCGCCGCCATCCGGACGTGTTTTCTTCGTTCTATCTGAGCATGGTGCGCATCGGTGAGACAACCGGCCGACTGGAGGAGGTTTTCCTGCGTCTATTCGACCATCTCGAATTTGAACGAGAGATGAACGAGCGTGTGCGTTCGGCATTGCGTTACCCGATGTTTGTCGTGATTTCCATGGTGTTGGCAATGGGCGTCATCAACTTGTTCGTCATTCCTGCATTCGCCAAGGTCTATGCAGGATTCAATGCGGAACTGCCGCTGATGACGCGCATCCTCATCGCGACATCCAATTTTACGGTGCAATTCTGGCCGCTGATTCTTGCCATGGTGGTTGGTGCAGCGGTAGCATTCAAGCTGTACATTGCCACGCCGGAGGGGCGATATCGATGGGATAAATTCAAGCTGGGCATTCCAATTGTCGGGCAGATACTATTGAAGAGTGCCCTTGCGCGTTTTGCTCGCAGCTTCGCGTTGTCAAGCAAAAGTGGCGTGCCGATCATGCAAGGGTTAACGGTCGTCGCTAACACAATCGATAACGCCTACATTGCCAGTCGTGTCGAGAAAATGCGGGACGGCGTGGAACGAGGTGAGAGCATATTGCGCACCGCGACGGCGGCTGGTGTCTTTACCCCCATTGTGTTGCAGATGGTCGCTGTCGGAGAGGAATCCGGCGCGTTAGATAATCTGATGGACGAGATCGCGGAAATGTATGAGCGCGAAGTGGATTACGAGTTGAAAACATTGTCGTCGCAACTCGAACCGATCCTCATCATCGGCCTGGGAATACTTGTTTTGATCCTGGCGCTGGGTGTCTTCCTGCCTATATGGGATCTGGGCAAGGTGGCCATTCATAAATGACCGGATTCATGTGCTCGGATCGGGGGCTTGGAGGCAGGCCGAAAAGCGTTGCTTGCCTTGCCGGCTTGCGGCGAATTCCATGAAAAAGATCCACGGTTTTTCGCTTTTGGAATTATTGGTGACGGCCATTCTAGCGGCGATCCTGGTAGCCGTTTTATTGAACCGGCTCTCGTATTACCGGGAGGCAGCTGAAAAGGCCAACGTCGAGTATACAATCAGCGCGTTGAAAAGCGCGCTGCGTATCGAGATGGCAACGATGCTGGTGCAGGGACGAATTCACGACTATGCATTGTTGGTGCGACAGAATCCGATGGACTGGCTTGAAGAAAAGCCCGCCAACTATAGGCCTGCACTAAAAAATTCTGCATCTGAAATGCAGCAGGCAGGCTATTGGTACTTTGATCCGATCGAGCATTCATTAACCTACTGGATTATTCGTGGCGATTATTTTGAGCCCGATAAGTCGGGACAAAAACGCATACGTCTGCAGGTGAAATTGGTACGTGATGAGTCGAGCTCGGCGTTGGACCACAATGGCGACAAGCCGATTGTTAGCGTTCATCTCAATGCAATGGAGCCTTATCGCTGGTTTAAGTAATCGCGCAAAAAATACTGTCAAACGATCGTATAACGGCATGAAGATTTGCAGTGAGGAAAGGCTTGAACTTGGGCAATGAGGAGAGCCGGACGCTGCGAGAGATGGGGGCATCATCCGCACGCGCGCATCCGGAGACGGGCGCAAAGTGCGCGAAGGCGGTTCTGTCGCGTTAATCGAAGCCATCGATTTGCCAAGTAGACTGCTGGCTTTGAAAAGAGAACGACGCGAGAGGCTCAATACCAACGAGATGCAATTTCCAACCGACGTGATACTGGTGTGCATTCGCTGGTACACACAGCCTATCCGTTGAGATTCTTGCTGACTGGCCGTAACAGACATTTGAGCTAAAACAACTGTCATCGACGGCGCAGAAGAAACTATAAGTACGATGAGCTGGCCGAATCATTATATGAAACGCGACGACAACCATCGATTCTCGAAGCCTGTCCCGCCGACAAATAACCGGCAGGACGAACCGAAGATTCCTAGACCAACCAAAGTGCCGCCTCGCAAGGTTTGGCTGTTATTCGTGATCATCCTGCTCACCAATTACGTGTTGGTGAAGGTGTTTTTTCCAGACGCGAATGCGCCAGTCACCGTGCCCTATACCGTCTTCAAGCAAGAAGTGGCAAAGGGCAACGTCAAATCGATTTACAGCCAAGGTGCAAGCATTGAGGGGCGTTTTGCAGCGCCGGTGACTTGGCCGCCACCAAACAGCAAGAACACAGAGTCGCGCCCCGGGTTGCTTCCTGCAAAGCCGAGCCGGACAGCGCAAACCTTTACGACCACTCTGCCTGCCTTCGTCGATCCTGGCCTGGAGCAATTCCTGATCACCAACAAGGTCGAAATCAGCGCCGTGCCCATCCAGAATGGAAGTGCCTGGGCCACGCTGCTCTACGGCTTCGGCCCGGCGTTACTCATCATTGGCTTTTACGTCTGGCTTTATCGCCGAGCGATGCAGCAGAGCGGTGGCATGGGCGGTTCGCTCTTTGGCATCGGCAAAAGCAAGGCGCGCCGCTATGATCAGGAGCGGGATGCGCGAGTTACTTTCGACGATGTTGCCGGCATCGACGAAGCAGAGAACGAACTGGTCGAGATCGTGGATTTTCTGAAGGACCCCGGAAAATATACCCGTCTCGGTGGTGCCGCACCCAAAGGCGTCCTGCTGGTCGGCGCGCCGGGAACCGGGAAGACTCTGCTGGCACGGGCGGTCGCCGGCGAAGCAGGTGTGCCGTTCTTCTCGATGAGTGCGGCGGAGTTCGTGGAGATGATCGTGGGTGTCGGCGCGGCACGGGTGCGCGACCTCTTTAAGCAGGCGCGCGAGCATGCGCCGGCGATCATCTTCATCGACGAACTCGACACGATCGGTCGTGCGCGCGGCCAAGTCGCGATCGGAGGATCCAGCGAACAGGAACAGACGCTGAATCAGATCCTCACCGAGATGGATGGCTTCTCCAGCCGGGAAGGTATCATCGTGCTGGCCGCGACCAACCAGCCCGATGTGCTCGACAAGGCGCTGTTGCGGCCAGGCCGGTTCGACCGGCGAGTTGTTGTGAATCTTCCAGACAAGAACGGGCGCGAAGCCATTCTTGACGTCCACACTCGCAAGGTTCCTCTTGCGAAAGATGTCAGTCTCCCGGAATTGGCTGCGGCGACGCCAGGGCTGTCCGGCGCCGACCTGAAGAATCTCGTCAACGAGGCGGCGCTGCTGGCGGCCCGCCGTGAACAGAATCACGTGCGCCAGAAGGACTTCATGGATGCGTTGGAGAAGATTGTGCTCGGCCCCGAACGGCCGATCCTATTGAGCGATGCAGATCGCGAACGTATCGCGTACCACGAGAGCGGACACGCGATCCTCGGTCTGGTGGTGCCCGGCGCCGACCCGGTGCACCGGGTCACAATCGTGCCACGGGGACAGGCCTTAGGCGTCACGTATCAACGGCCGCAGACCGACCGTTACAACTATCCCGAAGCCTATTTGCGCGCCAGGATCGTCGGCATGCTCGGCGGGCGTGTCGCCGAGGAGATTGTGTACGACACCAAGACCACCGGAGCGGAGAACGACATTGAACAGGCGACTAACCTCGCCCGCAACATGGTCACCCGCTGGGGCATGAGCGACGAGCTCGGGATGGTGCAGCTCGCACCACGCCAGAATCCCTATCTGGGCGGCGCCATCGGATTCGGAGGCGAAAAACCCTTCAGTGAGGAAACCGCACGTATCGTCGACCTCGAAGTGCAGCGGATCATCAACGAGAGCCATGACGAAGCCATGCGCCTGCTGAGCAGGCACCGAAAGGCACTCGATGCACTGGTGCGCGCTTTGCTGGAACGGGAAACCCTTGATGAAAAGGAAATCCTGGAAGTCACCGGGTTGCCGTCTGCGCCTCCCTTGGAGGGGCGTCTCATACAGGCAGCCTACGCACGGACTCAAAGCCAATCGCATGTATGACGGCGTGATTGTTCCGGAAAACAGACGAAAAAACCCATCGATTTTCCTGTCACGTTTTTTTAGGAGGATTGGTATAAGTTTTCTCGGCGGCCGTATCCGGAATGACGATGCCGGAAGAGGTGGTGTGTTTCTCTTTCAGACGTTTGACAATGACGCGATTGTGTAAAGGTTGCAGTCGCATGGTCAAAATCTCCTATCAGTTGCTGAACGCCAATTTCGTGTCGCTTCTTCCCTCGGTTTAATTTTGACGCGCATCGCTGCTGGCATGGCAATTGCCGGTACTTTGGGTAAGAATCATCGGCATTGACGCGGATCAGATATTGCCAGCGTATCGAAATCGTTTGAAAAAAGAGGCGGTCGTATTTTAAACAGGACACTAGCGGTACATGCAACCAGACGACAGCGCAGGGGCGGAGCGGTCGTGGTCGAGATGAGGAGGTAGGGCATGACAATCACGGTGTTCCTGGCCGATAGTCATGGGGTAGTGCGCGACGGTCTGTGCTTTCTACTGCAGGCGCAGGATGATATTTGTGTCGTTGGTAACGCTGCCAACGGGCGCGAGGCGGTACGGGAAGTGCGGCGCTTACGCCCGGATACTGTCATCATGGATACTGCGATGCCGGAATTGAGCGGTATCGACGCGACTCTGGAAATCCGCGAAGCGTGCCCGTCTACCAAGATTCTCATCCTCTCGATGTCTTCCTCCATCGATCACATTTCCCGAGCCTTGCAGGCCGGCGCTCACGGCTATCTCTTGATGGAGTCCACGGGCGCGGAGCTGGTAGACGCTGTCCGGGCAGTGTATGTCGGCAACCGTTACTTGGGCCAACAGATCACCGGCACGGTCATCGACGATTACACGCGCAAGCGCCGTGCATTGAGTCCACTGGAAAGCCTGAGCAGCCGCGAGCGGCAAATATTGCAACTGATTGCCGAGGGAAAATCCAGCGCACACGCAGCGAAGATTCTCTTTCTTTCCCCCAAGACGGTGGAAACCTATCGCAGTCGGCTGATGCGTAAACTGGGCATCAGCGACTTTCCCAACCTGATCAAGTTCGCCATTCAACACGGGTTGATTCCGCTGGAATGAGATGGCATTACTTTGCGGCTTGCACAAGCAGCGCGGGCAATTGCGTGACCGTTGTTTCAAGCAAATGCATGAGCGGAACTGGATCGACGCCCAGCCATATCAGCAATAGCACCAGCGCTGCCAGTGTCGCACTTGCGGCGGGAGGCGCCGACATCGCGGGCATAGGCGATTGTTCTGACGCCGTTTCCGGAAGGGGCGCAGCCATCATGGTAATGATCCTCAAATAGTAGAACAGTCCGATCGTGCTGCCGATCACGAGAACCACGACGAGCAGCCACAAGGACGCGCCAACCCCGGCCGCAGCGACGTAGAACTTGCCGATGAAGCCCATTGTCAGCGGGATGCCGGCAAGCGACAGCAGCATGGCGGAAAACGCCGCCGCCAGCCAGGGCCTGCGCCAGAACAGGCTGCGATAGTCCGCAAGATTGTCGTTATCCCGTTCCCGGCCGCCCTCAGACAGCAGCGTGACGACGCCGAACGCGCCCAGCATGGTGACGAAATAGGCTGCCAGGTAATAGCCGATTGCCTCGGATGCCAGTGCGCCGGTGGCCAGGAACCCAACCAGCAGATAGCCGAGGTGCGCGATCGACGAATACGCGAGGATGCGCTTGACATTGTCCTGCAGCAGCGCGAGCAAGTTGCCGACCAGGATCGATGCGATCGCGATCAAGCTCAATGCGAGCATGATCGATTCCGATCGATGCGCATCCGTCGCGATAAAGTAGCGCAGCAGCAGGGCAAGCACAGCGCCTTTCGAGATGGTGGCGATCAGCGCAGCCACCGGTGCGGGAGCACCTTCGTACACATCGGGAACCCACATGTGGAACGGCACCAGCGCCAGCTTGAAACTGACACCGGCCAGGATCAGTGCGAGTCCGGCAAGCAGGATGCCGTTGGACGGAGAGCCTGTAGCGGCGAGCATGATGCCTATCTCGGCGAACTGCATGGTCCCCAGTTGCGCATAGATCACCGCCATGCCGAACAGCAGGAATGCCGAAGAAAACCCGGTCAACACCAGGTATTTGATGGCGGCTTCGAGCGGACGCTCGATGTCCCGCGGATAGGCGATCAGTGCAAACAGGGCAACGCTGTACAACTCAAGCCCGAGCAGGAACGAGGCGAAATGGCTGCTTGCCGCCAGCACTGCACTGCCCAGCGCGGCCAGCAGCAACAGGATGTAGAGCGCGCCTGTGCTGCCTTCGCGGCCATTGAAGTAAGCGTGGCACAACACGGTAACGACGAAGGTCGCGGCAAACACCAGTCCCATGTAATACAGGGCGTAATGATCCACCAGCAGCAACGGGGTGATCTGGCGCGGCCCGGCGTCCGCAGCCAGCGGCAGTGCCGCGCAAGACAGAAGCAGGCCGAACAGCGTCAATCCCATTGCCAGTTGCCGGTGACGGTAGAAGGCGGCGGCCAGCATCACCACGACCACGCTTGCTGCAATCGCGATCAGTGGCAGCAAGGCAATCAGGTCGGCAGTATCCAGGTTCATTTTGCGTTTGCCTTGAGCTGGCCATCTGCGAGGGTTTGCAGGTTGTTCACTGCCAGGGTTGCGGCGTCAAGCACCGGCTGCGGATACAAGCCGAGCCAGATGCTGATAGCGACCATCGCGCCTAGGGTTGCCAATTCCCGGACGGAAGAATCGTGTAAACGCCAGGCATGCGTGTTTTCACCGTGGAAGGTTTTCTGGACCAGGATCAACGCGTACACCACTGCGGCGATCAAGCCCAAGGTCGCCACTGCGGTCAGCCAGGCATTAGCGCGGTAGGCACCCAGCAATACGAGGAACTCGCCCACGAAACTGCCCATCCCCGGCAGGCCGAGGGCGGCGATGGCAAAAAATAATCCGAGCGCCGCCATGCGCGGCATGGTCGCCCACAGCCCGCCCATGCGCTGCATGTCGCGGGTGTGCATGCGCTCCTGCAGCGCGCCGACGAGGATGAACAGTGCCCCGGTGCCGATGCCGTGCGCGACCATTTGCATCACCGCGCCATTGAGCGCCCACGGATTCCATGCGAACACGCCCAGCAGTATGAAGCCCATGTGGCTGACGCTGGTGTAGGCCACCAGCCGTTTGAGATCGCTCTGGGCGAACGCCAGCAAGGCGCCGTACAGCACGCCAGCTACCCCCAAGGTCATCGCCACCGGCGCGAAGTAGCGTGCCGCCTCCGGAAACAGCGGGACGACGAAGCGCAGCAGACCATACGCCCCGGTCTTCAGCAATACGCCGGCAAGGATGACGCTGCCCGCTGTCGGCGCCTCGGTGTGGGCATCCGGCAACCAAGTATGGAATGGCATGGCCGGCAGCTTGACCGCAAATGCAATGAAAAAGCCGAGCATGATCCACAGCGCCGTGGACGGCGCAATGGCCGTGCCCAGCAGGGAAAAATAGTCGAAGCTGAACACCCCGCTGTTGCGGTAATGAACAAACACCAGCGCCAAGATCGCCAGCAGCATCAGCAGCCCGCTGCCCTGCGTAAAGAGGAAGAACTTGAGCGATGCATAGCGGCGATTCTCATGGCCCCAGATTGCGATCAGAAAATACATCGGCACCAGCATCAGTTCCCACAGGAAGAAGAACAGGAACAGGTCCAGCGCGAGGAATACGCCGATCGCACCCGCCAGGGTCCACAGCAGGTTGAAGTGAAAGAAGCCGATGCGTTCGCGTATCTCGGTCCAGGAACTTGCCACTGACACGACCCCGAGGAAAGCGGTCAGCACGATCAGCAACAAGCTCATGCCGTCCAGCGCGAGATGGAAGCTGATGCCGAAGCGGGGAATCCATGCGATGCGCGTTTCCGCCAGCCACGCGTCGCGCACGGCGGGAGCGGCGTCGCCGGCATGCTGCATCCACAAAAGCAGCGCCAAAGCAAGGTCAAGCGTGACGGCGGCAAGCGCAATCCAACGCGGCAAATCCCTGTGCCAACGCTCGGCCGGCCACGCCAGCAGGCCGCCGATGACCAGGACAAGAATCAGTGAGGTCAGCATCATGCGAACACCGAAATGAACAGGATGACGATCGAACCGACGGCGATGCCGGCGGCATAGCGACGCATCTGCCCGGTCTGGGTGGCGCTCAGGCCGCGATAGAAAAGCCGGAAGAGCTGTACCAACCCGCTGAATATCGAGTCGATGAAGTCGTGCCGATCTACCCGTGCCAACCAAAGCCATGGACGTACAAACACTCTGTCGTAGAGCGCATCGAAGCCCCAGCCGGCATGCCAGAAAGTGCGCAGCGCCACGGCGGGCGCACTCTGCGCGAGCTGTTCGAGCGCACGCGGATGGCGCAGGAACAGCAGGTACGCCAGCCCAATGCCTCCCAGAGACGCCGCAGCGGCAAGCAGCGAAAGGATCAGTTCGATATCGCCTGCGGCATGGACGATCCGCGTCTGCGGCAAGGCCGTTTGGACGAAGCTGGAAAACAAAGTCAGCTCGCCCAAAAGCGGCGGCAATTCCAGCCAGCCTCCGGCCACTGAAAGTACTGACAGCACGACGAGCGGGACGATCATGCGCAGTCCGGGCCGCCGCAGTTCAGCTCCTCCCCCTTCAAGGGGGAGGTTGGGAGGGGGATGGGTTTCTGGTGCATGAAGGGGAGGGAGCTGAACATTAGCACCAAAAAAGGCGATGAACACCACGCGGAAGATATACAGACCGGTCAGGAGCGCGCCGACCCATCCCGCAGCCCACAGCCATGGGCTCCCCTGCGCTGACGACCACGTCTGCCACAGGATCAAGTCCTTGCTGTAGAACCCGGCCGTAACCAGGGGCAACGCCGCGAGCGAAGCGCTGCCGATCAGGAAGGCCCAGAATACGAGCGGAAGTTTCTTGCGCAATCCTCCCATCCTGAAAATATTGTGTTCCTCATGCAGGCTCGCGATCACTACCCCGGCGCAGAGGAACAGCAAGGCCTTGAAGAAGGCGTGCGTCATGAAGTGGAAGATCGCCGTCGACCAGGCGCCCACGCCCAGGGCGAGGAACATATAGCCGATCTGGCTGATGGTGGAATAGACGAGCACGCGTTTGATGTCGTCCTGGACGAGTGCGGAAAAGCCCGCCATCAGCAGAGTGAGCGCGCCGATCACCGCCACCGCCAGCAGCACCGGCGGCGCCAGCGTATAGAGCACATGGGTGCGGGCAATCAGGTAGACCCCGGCCGTCACCATGGTCGCGGCATGGATCAGGGCACTCACTGGTGTCGGGCCAGCCATGGCATCCGGCAACCAGGTTTGCAACGGTAACTGCGCCGATTTGCCCACCGCCCCGCCGAGCAGCAGCGCCGCCGCCGCGATGGGCAGTGCCGATCCGGCTGGCCACTGCAGCGCTGCCTGTTGCATGAGCGGCTGGATATCCAGGGTGCCGAGGTGGGTAAACAGCAGGAACAGACCAATCGCCATTGCGGCATCACCGGCCCGTGTCACCACGGAGGCCTTGCGCGCAGCGAGTCCGTTAGCCGGGTCCCGATACCAGAAACCGATCAAAAGGTAGCTGCATAAGCCCACCCCCTCCCAGCCAAGATAGAGCAGCAGCAGATTGTCGGCGAGCAGCAATAGGCACATCGACGCGACGAACAGATTCATGTAGGCGAAGAAGCGGCTGTAGCCTCCGTCGTGACCCTCGTCGAGCATGAATTCGGTCGAATAAAGATGAATGAGAAAACCGACCACCGTCACCACCAGCACCATCACCAGCGACAAGGCATCGAGGTAGAGTCCGATCCAGGGCGTGAAACCGGCGACGTCGATCCAGGTCCACGAGACCTGCCGGTAGACATACCCGGGCGGCGGCGTCACGATGAAATCGATACCGATCAGAATGGTGACGAGCGCCGCCAGGCCGATCGAACCGGCCCCCACCATGGCGATGCCGGGCCGCGCCAGCCGGCCGCCGGTCAAGGCCAGCACCAGGAAACCGGCCAGGGGAAAAACGGGAACCAGCCATAACCAATTCAGCATGTTCACCCTCGCATCGTGCTCGCAGCGTCGGCATCCAGCGTCGGGAAGCGGCGATGCAACAGCAGCAACAGCGCCAGACCGACCGAGACTTCGGCTGCCGCCAGACTCAGGATGAAGATGAACATCACCTGACCGTCGGCTTGTCCCCAGTGCGTGCCGGCGGTGATGAAGGCAAGTCCGGCCGCGTTGAGCATGATCTCGATCGACATCAGGATGAACATCAGATTGCGCCGCACCAGGATACCGACCAGGCCCAGCGCGAACAGGATCGCCGCCAGCAGCAGCCCGTGCGATATGGGGACCTCGGCCATCACTCCCCCTCCGGCTGGCGCCAGCCCAGATGGAAGGCTCCCACCAGCCCCGCCAGCAGCAGCATCGACGCCAGCTCGACACCGAGCAGGTAAGGCCCGAACAAAACGATGCCGACTTCTTTCGCATCGACCACACTGGCGCTGGAGATCGTGTCGGCAGGGCGTGCGAGTATATAAATCAACTCGGCCAGCAGCAGCGCCGAGAGGAGGGCGGGCCCCGCCCACGCGCGCGGACTCAGCCAGCCTCGCTCCTGCACGATGGCGGCCTGGCCCAGGTTGAGCATCATCAGCACGAACACGAACAGCACCATGATGGCGCCGGCGTAGATGATGACTTCCAGCGCCGCAGCGAAGGGCGCGCCGAGCACATAGAACACCACAGCCACCGCGAGCAGCGACACGATCAGGTAGAGCAGCGCGTGCATCGCGGAGAGCTCCACGATGACCATGATCGTGGACACGATGGCGATGGCGCCTGCCAGGTAGAACGTGAATTCCATGGTGCTTTCTCCGTCTCCAGTCAGGTTACGGCAGCAAACGATGCAAATCCACCACCGGCGCTTCATTCTCGGCATCGCCCTTGTCCTTGCCACCGATGGCGAATCCCGCCACCCGGTAAAAGTTATAGTCGGGATACTTGCCGGGACCGTCGATCAGTAGGTCCTCTTTTTCATAGACCAGGTTTTGCCGCTTGTATTCGCTCATCTCGAAGTCCGGGGTGAGCTGGATGGCATAAGTGGGACATGCCTCCTCGCAGTAGCCGCAGAAGATACATCGAGAGAAATTGATGCGAAAGAACGCGGGGTAGCGCCGCCCGTGTTCGTCTTCGGTCGCCTGCAAGGCGATGCAATCCACCGGACAAGCCACCGCGCACAGGTAGCAAGCCACGCAGCGTTCGCCGCCGTCGGGATCGCGGGAGAGGATGATGCGTCCGCGCCAGCGTGGTGCCATGGGAATTTTTTCTTCCGGATACTGGACTGTCACCCGGCGCCGGAACATGTGTAGAAAGACGAACCACATGGTCTTCAAGGAATTCCATATCGTACCCATTGCATATCTCCAGTGATCAGCTACGCGTCAGCACAACTGCGCCGGTGATGAGCAGATTGACCAGTGTCAGCGGCAGCATGACTTTCCATCCGTACGCCATCAATTGATCGTAGCGGGGCCGCGGTAGTGAAGCGCGCAGCAAGATGAACAATCCGATGACGATGGCGGTCTTGAGCAGGAACCAGACGACAGGCGGCAGCAGCGGTCCCAACCAGCCGCCGAAAAACAGCGTCACAATCATCGCCGAGACGAGAATGATGCCGATGTATTCGCCGACGAAAAAGAGGCCGAACTTCATGCCCGAGTATTCGGTATGGAATCCCGCGATCAGCTCGGTCTCCGCCTCGGGCAGGTCGAACGGCAGACGGCGCGTTTCCGCAATGCCGGCTACGGCAAACGTGATCAGGCCGAGGATCTGCGGGATGAAAAACCACAAACCCCTTTGCGCCTCGACGATATCGCGCAGATTGAAGGAGCCGGCCAGCATGACCACGCCCATCAGCGCCAGCCCCATGAATACCTCGTAACTCAGCATCTGGGCCGTGGCCCGGAAGCAGCCCAGCAGCGCATACTTGTTGTTGGATGCCCACCCTCCCAGGACGACGCTGTAGACCGCGAGCGAGGACATGGCGAGGAAAAACAGCAAGCCGATGTTCATGTCGACGATGCCGATGCCGGGTGCGATCGGGACAACGGCGAACGCCAGCAGGGTGGTCACGGTAATCACCAGCGGTGCCAGCACGAACACCGGCTTGTCGGCAAACGGCGGAATCCAGTCTTCCTTGGTGATGAGCTTGATGGCATCGGCCACTGTCTGCAGCACGCCGAACGGGCCGACCCGGTTGGGGCCATAGCGGTCTTGCCAGAGCGCGAGCAGGCGGCGTTCGATCCAGACCAGCATGCCAGACGAGCCGAGCAGGACGATCAGGATGAAGATGATGTTCAACCAGGTGCGGGCTGCTTCGCTCATGAGGAGACCCTTTTTTCGATCTGGCCCCAGCACGGCAGCATGATTCCCTCAAGGCTGGGCAAGCCGGCGGGCAGCCCGGCTACGCCGCGCGGAAGATCGGGGCGCAGTTGCACCGGCAGCCAGTAAGTCGTCCGGTCCAGGTGCAACGGCGCGTCATCGCCGGCGCCATAACCGAGTTGTGCAGCATCGTCGGGATGGAGCGCCAGATAAGGGCTGGCGGCCAAGGCGGCGATGCCGGGCGCGAGCACACTTAACTCCTCGCTGCCGAAGATGTGATGCAGTGGCACCACCAACCATTGACCGCTATGTTGCTCGAATGCTGCAGGCACGTCGCCGAAGTACGCGTGGTCACCGGGCTGCGCCGGTTCGATCAGGCGCACGCCCGGATCGCCGCCGCGTAGCGGCCCTCCCACTTCGTCCTGGAATTTGTTCACCGCCTGCGTCGAATTCCAGCGCGGTGCCCAAAAAATGGGAATCAGCGGCGGCGGCGGCTGGCCGGGATAGCCCTCCATCGAAAACGTCAGTGGCGCGTCCGGATCGTTTGGCGGCGGCTGGCGCTCCTGCACATTGACGTTGGCCCGTATCGCGGTGCGTCCGCTGAAACGATGCGTTTCGCGCGGGATCTTCTGCCCCTTGATGCGAAAGTCCGCCGATGGGGCGGCGCGCACGATCGGTTCCAATACCGGAATCGCCGCAGCGCAGGCGGCTATGAGCTGATCCAGATTCGACCACGGGCTTTCCTGCTCGCGTCCGGCCGCCAGGATGTCGCGCACCCAGCGCCAGCTCTCCTGAATCTTAGCGTTGCCTTCGCCCTCGGGCTCAGGCACGAACACCTGGAAGAAGCGTTGCGCCCGGCCTTCATTGCTCACGAGCGTGCCGTCGGCTTCGGCGAAGCTGCCTGCCGGCAGCACCACATTGGCCTTGGCGCCTGTGGCATGCATTACACAATCAATGACGACGACTTGTTTTGCCTCGGTGAGAAAGGCATTAACCAATGTGGTATCGGCGCGCCGGTAAAGATCATTCTCCAGAATGACGACGGTGTCGGCGTTGCCTTCTTGTACCGCCTGAAATGCTGCAGCAAGCGGTTCTCCCCCTATGAGGGCCGTGCCCATGCTGTTGCACTCCGGCACGATGTAGCAAAGTTCCGAGCGGCGGTCGCTGCCGCACAAGGCCCATGCGACGTTGGCGGCCGCTTGGATGACGGCTTCACTGCCGCAACTCATGCCGGAGATCACCAACGGACGCTCCGCCGCCTTCAATGCCTGGGCAATGGTATCGGCCAGTGTGCGCATCGTGTCCGGCAGATCCGGCGGAGGCGGCACTTTGGTATCAAGCGCATGCGCTACCGCAAAGCCGAGCCGGGCCAAGTCGTCGGGCGCGCCGTGGAACGTCTTGGTCGCAACATCGTCGAGCTTGGTACCGGCCAGCGTGGCGATAAACAGTGGGCCTTTTTCCTGCTGCACTGCCTGGCGCAACGCGTTATCGTCCCAATGTGGAATATGCATCTTCCCTGCGATCTGCATCGGCTTTTGCCGTACCGACTGGCGCACAGCAAGCGCCAGTCGAGGCGCGGTATTGGTCAGATCCTCGCCCAGCACCAGCACCGCGTCGGCGAGTTCCACCTCATGCAGCGAAGGTGTGCGCGCGGGACCGTTGCGCAGGATGTCGATGATGGTGGCAATCAGGCCCGCATCCCGGTCAGACATGCCGAGATGGAAGCGCTCGCGCCCGACCAGACTGCGCAGTGCAAAGTTCGATTCGAGCGACGCACGGGGGGAACCGATGCCGATCACCTTTGCGTCCTTGGCAAGCAGGCTAGCCAGGTAGGTCATCGCCTCCTGCTTATTGACAGGTTGCGGTGTTTCGGCGCCATTGTTTTGCAGCAAGGCTTGCCGGATACGGCGTTCGCTATTGACGAATTCATAGCCGAAGCGCCCACGGTCGCACAGGAAATAGCCGTTGACTTCGCTGTTGTAGCGGTTGTGGATGCGCCGCAGCGTGCCGTAACGTTCACCGGGGATGGTGTTGCAACCCGACCCGCAATGCACGCACACCGACGGCGCGGTCTGCAGATCCCACTTGCGCGCGTAATGCCGTCCCAAGGTCTTGTCGGTGAATACGCCGGTAGGGCAGACCTCCACCAGATTGCCGCTGAATTCGCTCTCCAGCGTGCCGTCCTGATGGCGGCCGAAGTAGACCTGATTGCGCAGTCCCAGTGCATCGAGATCCTCACCGCCGGCATAGTCGCGATAGAAGCGCACGCAACGGTAGCACTGGATGCAGCGGTTCATCTCATGATCGACCAATGGCCCCAGGTTCTGGTTGCGCCAGGTACGCTTGCGTCCATCGTAGCGGCGATACGTGTGCCCGGTCATGAGCGTCATGTCCTGTAAATGGCATTCACCGCCCTCGTCGCATACCGGGCAATCGTGCGGGTGGTTGGTCATCAGCCATTCGATCACTTCGGCGCGGAATTCCCGCGCTTCCGGATCATCGATCGAGATGCGGACGCCGTCCGTGACCGGCGTCATGCATGCCATGACGATCCTGCCTCGGGTATCCTCGCTATCCTTGAATTGCTTGATTGCACATTGACGGCACGCGCCCACCGAACCCAGCGCAGGGTGCCAGCAGAAATACTGCAGGTCGAACCCCAGCGAAAGACATTCCTGCAATAGGTTCTCACCGTCTTTCGCGGTATAGGGCCGATTGTCGATATGGATGGTCGCCACGCTCATCTCCAAGGACAGCGCCGGTCGCGAATGTGCCGCTCGAAATCCTCGCGGAAATACTTGAGGCCGCTTTGCAAAGGTTCCGCCGCACCGGGCGCCAGCGCGCAATAAGTACGTCCCGGACCGAGCAAGCGGGCGTGCGACTGCAGCCGTTCCAAGTCTCCCGCTTCGCCTTGTCCCTGCTCCAGGCCATGCAGAATCTGTTCCACCCACGCCAGCCCGGACCAGCACGGCGTGCACCAGCCGCACGATTCCTGCGCAAAAAAATGTTCGAGGTTGTGCACCATGCCGACCGGACAAGTCTGGTCATCAAGAATGATCATGGTGCCAGTGCCGAGACGGCTGCCTGCCGCCTGCACCGAGTCGAAATCCATCGCCACGTCCAGGTGTTCCTCGACCAGGAAATCAGTCGATGCGCCTCCCGGCAGCAGGCCGCGGAACCTGTACCCGTCACGCATGCCTCCCGCATGTTCTTCCAGGATCTCGCGGATGCTCGTACCCATCGGCAGTTCCCACAGTCCCGGCTTGCGTACTCTGCCGCTTGCACCGTACAGCTTGGTCCCGCCATCGAAATTGGGACGGTGGCTCAGGTTCTTGAACCACAGCGCGCCGTTATTGACGATGTGGGGCACGTTGCACAGCGTCTCGACATTGTTGACGATAGTGGGTTTGCCCCATAAGCCGCTTATCTGCGGAAAGGGCGGTTTGCTGCGCGGGTTGGCACGCTTGCCTTCCAGTGCATTCAGCAGTGCGGTCTCTTCACCGCAGATGTAGCGTCCCGCGCTGACATGCAGGTGCAACTCCAAGTTGTATCCGGCGCCCAGGATGTCTTTCCCCAGATAACCTTGGCGGTATGCCTCGGCAATCGCCTTCTCCAGCCGCTGCGCCGCCAGCTTGTATTCCCAGCGCAGGAAGATATAGGCTACATCGGCCTGGATCGCATAAGCGCCGATGATCATGCCTTCGATCAGTTGGTGCGGGTTGCCTTCGAGCAGAAAGCGATCCTTGAAGGTGCCAGGCTCCATCTCGTCCGCATTGCAGACGAAATATTTGGGACGGGGCGCGTCTTTCCCCATCGGTATGAAACTCCATTTCATCGCAGTGAGAAAACCTGCGCCGCCGCGTCCGCGCAGGTTCGACTCTTTTACCTCGGCCATCACTTCTTTAGGGGCCATGCGAAAAGCCTTGCGCAGCGCCTGGTAGCCGCCCGTCTTCTCGTACTGCGGGAGGTCAGGCGGCTCCGAACTTGGCTGGATGTGTGCGGTAAGCGGTGTCTCCATCATCGGTTGGCTCTCTTTATTCTTGCCAATCGTTTGCGAGGATATGGTCGATCCTGTGCGGATCCAGATCCTGGTAATGCGTGTTATCTATCATCATGACCGGCGCATGGTCGCAAGCGCCCAGGCAGACGGCCGGCAACAGGGTGAAGCGGCCATCGGCACTGGTTTCCCCCAGGGCGATGCGCAACCGCGCCGACAAGTGTTCGCGCAAGCGGTCGCTGTCCATGATCCAGCAGCTCACGCTGTCGCACAGCAGAATCACATGTTGCCCCACTGGTTTGCGAAAGATCATGTTGTAGAAGGTGGCGAGACCCTCCAATTCCGCTTCCGGCACTTGCAGAAATTCCGCCACGTCTGCAAGGCCTTGGTCCGATACCCAACCGCGATGCTGCTGCACGATCTTGAGCGCATCGATGCACAAGGCGCGCCGATCCGGGTAATGTTGCGACTCGGCTTCGATTTCTCGTTGTTCCTGTTCGCTCAGCATGGGGCTCCTTCGCGGCACAATGGCCCAACTGTCACAGTAGAGCGGCCGCTTGTTTGCGGCTATCGGGAATCCTTGATGATTGATGTAAGGAGTGTTTGACTGGGCGGGCGGCAATTATCTGGTGTCGTGCTGGATCGAGGTTCTGGGGGCGAGAGAATGCGATTGTTGATATTGCCGATGGTGGCTTTTAGATAACTGACAATTGTCAGTGCGACCGATGCTGCTGATGCGCATCGAGGCTTGTTCAAGTTTTAGTCTTGAGCCGAGATATTTGAAACGGGTTTGTTTCAAGGACAGCTTTGCAGCGGAAGCGGTCTTTCGAATTTTTTGCGTGACAGGCTACAATCGGCCAAAAGCGGTCCTCCCCTCAACCAAGGCAAGCGGCGGCTTGTAGATCGACACGAACGCACCAATGTTGCCGTTTGATACTCGAAAAACTACCCTAAACGACAGCTTCTCTTAAATCAATCACTGCGTACACCTAGAACTTTCTCCGATTGGCTGCGCAGTCTGAGCAGAACACGGCCACCGGGTCGGCGTTCAGTCGCTCTGATTCAATGCCGCAAAGGCACGCGACAATCCGTAGGTTCTCGCTTCAATTTGACCCAAGCGGCTTCAAGGCTGTGCCTGCGGACGCTCAGCCGTTCCAAGAGCCCCTTGGCAAGCACCTGCTCCGGGTGCGGACCATTTCTCCTCTCCGGCCTGTCGATCAGTCGGTGCTGACTGAAGTGGCAGGCGGCAATCTGTCGGGCCAGCCTCGCCGTGTGCTGAATGAGATGAGCATCGGTAAGCTGCCAAGTGATTTTCCACCACCGAGTACGAGGCGCTACTACTACTTCGACCTGTGGAGCCCTGCGAACGCCAACTCGAAACCAGTTTGCAATTCCTCGTCCTCGCCTTCCTCACTCTGCTGTTAAAGAGATATTGAGCAGGTTCTATGAAAAGGGCTCAAACGCTCATTCACACTCTGCTAAACGCTGATATCCAACAGCGCAGGGTCTTTCAGCAAAACAGTGACGCAAATGTGGGAAACTTTGAGCGTGGCTGCGAGCAGTGGGGAAGCCAACCAACCGCACGAATCGACGGTGCTTGCCTCCCCCTGCTAGGCCCGATGAACCTTAAGTTTGCCGTAATGCAGCTGCAGTATCATGCAGCCTGTAAATTCACTACGTCGCGGTGTCAGCCAACAGCGGTCTACCATGTGCCAGCTCCTGTCAAGGGGACAGGAGCCGGCTGAACGCCGGTGGAGCAAGAGCGCTCCCGTACTCTCAAGGAGAGATTTCTCGGCTGTTTCGCGTCACACCCTTATTTTCTTCCGGAGTCTTCATGCCCGTCGTGTCTATGGTCCTTATTTTTCTGCTTGCCGTGGTCGTCAGCGCCATGGTAGGCCGCCTGCTGCCACTGAAGGTTCCATTGCCGCTGCTGCAGATCGGCATCGGCGCGCTCATGGCCATGGCGGGTTTCCTGGTGCCATTCGACTCCCATCTCTTCCTGCTGTTGTTCATCCCGCCGCTGCTGTTCCTCGACGGCTGGCGCATACCGAAAGGAGCGTTCTTCCGTGACTGGAAGCCAATAGTCGCGCTAGCCACGGGCCTAGTGGTGTTTACAGTCATCGGTCTCGGCTACTTCATCCATTGGCTCATTCCGGTAGCCCCACTAGCCGTCGCCTTCGCGCTGGCCGCCATACTGTCCCCGACCGATCCGGTCGCCGTCGCCGCCATGACCGCGAATTCCCCGCTGCCATCACGTCTCATGCATATACTCGAAGGCGAATCGCTGCTCAACGATGCCACCGGGCTGGTCTGCTTCAGCTTTGCGGTGACCGCGGCGCTGACCGGAACCTTCTCGCTGGCCAGCGCTTCCGCGAATTTCCTGCTGGTGGCGGGCGGCGGGGCCATCATCGGGGGCGCCGTGACTTGGATCATCGGTTCGCTCAACCGCGTCCTGGTCCGTCATACCGGCGAAGATCCGGCAGTGCAGATCATGGTCAGCCTGCTAATGCCTTTCGCCGCTTACATGGCGGCCGAGCATTTTCATGTTTCCGGCATTCTTGCCGCGGTCGTGGCCGGCATGGCGATGCACTATGGCGAGCTGTCGGGCCGGCCTCTGCCCGCCACGCGCATGCAAAGCCGGGCGGTCTGGGATACTGTACAGACCGCCCTCAACGGCATCATCTTCGTCCTTCTCGGCAACCAGCTTCCGAACGTGCTGCATAACTTACCCGAGGTCGCCCACGCATCGGGCCTGGGGAGCGCCTGGAGCCTTGTTGCCTATGCGGCGCTGATCACGCTCATGCTTGGCGCCCTGCGCTTCGCCTGGGTTTGGGTAGCATTGAAACTGACCATCTTCCGCGCAGCCATCCGCGGTGAAACCAAGGCTATGCCGCAGACACGCCTGCTCGCCGTGACCGCTACCGCCGGCGTGCGCGGCGCCATTACGCTGGCGGGCATACTAACCTTGCCGCTGGCGATGCCGTCCGGTTTGGCATTCCCTGCCCGCGACGCCATGATCGCACTCGCAATGGGGGTCATCCTGCTGTCCTTGCTGATTGCCAGCATAGGCATGCCGCTGCTGGCGCGCGGACTGGCGGCGGATCTGCCGCAGGCCGCTCATGGCACCGGTGAAGCCCATGCGCGCACCGCAGCCTCTGAAGCCGCCGTACGTCGCATCGAGGCACTATTGGCCGAACCTGCGCAAGACCCAGGGCAGGAAGCCGTACGCGCGGAGGCAGGGATGCACGTACTCGACGTCTATCGGCGTCGCTTGGACTATGGCGACCCCAGCGGCGAAAACGCGGCCGACGTGCAGCTTTTGCTGGACGTAGAATTGAGCCTGCGCCTGGAAGCGTTGCGTGCCGAACGGGATGAGTTATACCGCCTGCGCCTAAGCGGCAGTATAGACGACACAGTATACGAGCAACTCCTGAGAGAAATCGACCTGCTGGAGACGGGGCTGACCCGTGCACCCTTGCATTGATGGGCGGATGCCGGGGAGGTCCAGCGCCGCATGCAACATCCAATAATCGATGTCGGCATTAGGGCGAAGGATAGTTCGCATCACATGAAACGCACAGAATGAAATGCGCCGGTACGTTTGTCGCATTGAGGTTTCCTCGAATTGACACACATGCGGCGCAATACGCTGCGGAGCGCCAGCACAAGCTGGCAATAGACAGTCGATGAAAGTTCGATACA
>CBINHE010000032.1:0-40775 GCA_966250375.1 uncultured Oxalobacteraceae bacterium | reverse complement strand
AGATGTTACGGGAATAAAATTGAGTTTCATATTTGTGTATAACCCTATGACTCTAACCCTCCCCTTGAAGGGGAGGGAATACTGTGGTTGGAACACGTCAGAAAATAACGCGCCGGACATTATTGGGGGAGGCTTAAGGCGAGTCGAATGCGTCAATACATGACTCTGTCATTTACTTCCTGAAAACTCGATAAGTTAGCGCGTATGGAGTGCGCCCCACCCTTGATTCGCAAAATGCGACAGGAGCAGACATGACCGTACAAATCGCAATCATTGTGCCCGGCATCATGGGCTCGGTCCTCAAGAAGGGTAATGAGACCATTTGGCCAGGAGAGGTCTCCGAGCTTCTGTTCCCGTACAAGAAAATGGACCAGCTCATGAGCCTCGATCTCGATCCGGTCGATGTGATCCGCTCGATTTCGACCTCGCGACAGTACGCGGATTTGATCGATAGCATGACCACCTGCGGCTTTGATGAAGGGGGGCCGCCGAAGACTTTGTTCGTCTGTCCTTATGACTGGCGCAAGCCGAATGAACTGGCGGCGGAGCGACTGGCGAAAATGATCGAGGACGCGGCGCATTTGCACAATGGCGATCTCGACATCTTCCTGATTGGCCATAGCATGGGGGGCCTGGTAAGCCGATACTATCTGGAGTCGGGCGGGTTCACGCATCGAACCGGGTTTGCAAACGTGAAGCGCTTGATTACCCTCGGCACGCCGCATCGCGGGGCGGCGCTTGCGCTAAGCGCGATTGCAGGGTTGGAACCCTGCTTGTTTCTGAGTGGCTCCCAAGTTCGGCAATTGGCCAACGATGCGCGTTATCCGGCGCTGTACCAATTACTGCCTCCCCAGGGTGAGCCTTTTGTATGGGACGACGATCCCGATTCGCAATATCTGCCGGTGGACATATACCAGTCCGCTGTCAGGACGGCGCTCAAGCTTTCTGCTGCTAACTTGGATGCAGCACGGGAATTTCATGCCAGGCTCGATCTGGCAAAGAGGCCAATGGGGGTGGAGTATTTTTTCTTCTATGGCACGCGCCAACCTACCGTTTCAACGGTCTATTTCAGAAAGACCGGCTGCGGAGAGGGCCGTATACGCAAGATTGAACTGGAAAATGCCGGCGACGGCACGGTGCCGGTCTGGAGCGGCATGCAACCGGGCATCCAGGGGCGGCCGGTGGGCGGCGAACATGGCCGCATCTACAAGAACGGCATGCTAAGAAGTACGCTTGCGACATTGATGGGGAAGAAAGGTGTTCTGGCCGCGTCAGCAGAGTTGCCTGAAATGGCGATAAGAGATCATATGACCGCCCCCGACAAGGACGTGCGCGTGGTTGTGACATTCCCGGATGTCGTGACTTCGCTCGATGCCCAGATCAAGCTGTCACGGCTGGTGATGGCTGACGGCAGCCCAACCAATCAACAGCCTTATGCCACGGCGCTGCCCATTAAATACAGCGGCGCACCCGTCGATAAAATCAGTTTTGTGATCAAGGCGCCGCAGTATCTCGGGATATATAAAGTCGAGCTGATGGTAGATCAGAACCCGATACCCGTCGCGTCCGATGATTTGTTCGTGCATCACGAATAGCGTTGGCGATTACGATTACACAGAAACCAGAAATTATGGCGACGCTCGTATAACGGTCTGCGCTTATCAGCGCAGACGCGCCCTGCAAGGGGGGATGGGGTAAATCCTCCGAGTTAAACCCATCCTCCATCCTTTTGCGCGAATTACCTGTTACAACCTGATACGAATGCACTCGAAAACCCATGCCGGGATGTGGTATTTTCAAGCATTCATTTCCAACACATATGAATTTTGTCAATCCTGCATTGGCAAAACACACATTTATAAATAAATCAGGAGCGATCGTGAAAAACATTATTTTGAAAATCGTGGCATTTTCTCTCGCCTGTAGTGCGACATTGGCTTATGCGAGCGATGTGAATGTCGGCGTAACGGTTTCGGGCGAGGTGGCACCCGGCGTGTACGGTCGAGTCAACATCAACAACAATCCTCCTCCTGTGCTTTATCCCCAGCCGGTGACTGTTATCCATCAAACGCGATACGTGAATGCCGAACCAATTTATATGCATGTTCCACCCGGTCATGCGAAAAAATGGAGCAAGCACTGCCGCCAATACAATGCATGTTCCCGACCAGTATATTTCGTACGTTCCCAGGAATACCGCGGGTACGACAACCATCACGACAGCCATCACGACAAGCATCACGGCGGCCATCACGGCAACAAACACAAGCACTGACATGCAACGGCACGATTTACCCCGTGGATCGGCCAGACAAAAGGGCCTGCATCACTTGAAGATCAAGGGATGCAGGCCCTTTTCCTAAGCATGTAGACAAAAGTTTTTTGACATATTGCCAAACTGCGCTTCAGGTCAAAAAATTTTAGTTGATATGAGACAGCATGGATAACAGAACCATTTTTACCAAAACCGCGAAAGGCCTGGGCGAAGCCGTTGGAAAAACCAGGGAGCTGCCGCGCGATTTTCGTAACATTCTTAAAGAAATCGACGGCAAGGCCGCGGTCGAAGAATTGCAAGGCAAACTCGGCAGCAGCGTATCCGAGGCCAGGCTCCAGGACGCGCTGACCACACTTCTCAACGGGGATTACATCCGCGAGTTCGCATCACCGGCTGTTGTGGCTGATGTTGACCTCGATTTCGCTGGCCCCGCCAACTTGGATGATGCGCCGACCGAGGTCACGATGGACGCCTTCCTGCGCGAATTATCGTCTTCGGCCGACGGCGACAAGCCCGGCCTTGCCTCTACCGAGCAATCCGGCGAAACCCACACAGCCGAGCAGGAAGCGCTCATTGATGAGATCTTGCGCGAGGAACAGGCAGCACGTGCCAAGGAAGAGGCGCAACGCGAGGCAAAGGCCGTAGCAGAGGCGCAAGCGAAGAAAAACGCTGAGGAGCAGGCACGCCGCAAGGCGGCAGAAGCGTCCCGTCTGGAGGCGCAAGCGCGCGCAAAAAAAGAAGCGGAAGAACAGGCGCGCAAGCAGGTGGCGGAACAAGCGCGGCGGGAAGCAGAAGAGAAAGCCAAGCGCGAAGCCGAAGCACAAGCGAAGAAGGACGCAGAGGAAAAAGCGCGCAAGGAAGCCGCGGAACAGGCACACCGGGAAGCGGAGGAAAAAGCGGAAGAAAAGGCCCGGCTGGAAGCCGAGGCGCAAGCGAAGAAAGATGCAGAAGAGCAGGCGCGCCAGAAAGCGGAAGAGAAAGCTAGACGTGAGGCCGAACAGCAGGCACGGAAGGTGGCGGAAGAAAAGGCCAAGCTAGAGGCCGAGGCGCAGGCGAAGCTGGAAGCCGAGGAACGAGTAAGGCAGGAAGCGGAAGAAAAAGCGCGCCGCAAAGCAGCGGTGGCGCAAATCCGCCGTGAGGCGATCGAGAAATTCAAACGCGACAGCGAAGAGCGGGCCCAAAAGGAAGCCGAGGAAAAGTCTCGACTGGAGGCCGAGGAGCAGGCGCGGCAAGAAGCCGAAGAACAAGCGCGCCGTGACGCGGAAGAGCAGGCCCGGCGCGACGCCGAGGAGCAGGCGCAGCGGGAGGCAGATGAGCGGGCGCGTGTAAAGGCGGAAGCGCAGATAAGACAGGAAGCGGAAAAACAAGCGCGCTGGGAAGCCGAAGAGGAAGCCAGACTTGCAGCCGAAGCGCAGGCGAAGCAACAGGCGGAGCGGGAAGCCAGGGAAAGATCCCGGCTGGAAGCCGAGACAAAGGCCAAGGAAGAAGCGGAAGAGCGCGCGCGTCGCATAGCGAACGAAAAGGAAGCGCGCCTCAAACGCGACGCTGCAAGGCAGGCCGAATGGGATGCAAAGAGGCAGGCCGAGCAGGAAGTCCGGGAAAAGGCGCAGCTGGCAGAGGAGGCCCTTGCAAAGCAGGAAGCCGAAGCCGCCGAAGCGCAGGCAAAGAAACAGATAGTGGAAGCGGAAGAGGAGCAAGCGAGGCAGCAAGCCGAACGGGACATCGAGCAAGAAGTGGCGTACCAAGCCGGGCAGGCGGCGATTTTCAGCAATCCCGACAAGCATTACAGGAAGCCGGCCAAATGGCGCAAATATTCCGTGGCGCTATTACTTTTCCTGGGCGTGATCGGCGCGGTTGGGGTTCCAGTAATGTCGTTCGACGGCCAGGCCAGGTTATTCGAGAAAGCGGCGGCGGCGCAATTTCAGCAACCGGTAAAAATTGACCAGGTACACCTGGCACTGTTGCCGCAACCGCATTGGCGCCTCGAAGGCGTATCGATCGGCAAGAATGCGCAGATCGAGGTAGCCCAAATCGATGCAACAGCCGAGTTGGACACTTTGTTCAGCGACAAGATCGTCTTCAAGGCGATTAAGCTCACCTCGCCCGTTTTGAACGAAGAAGGACTGGGCTGGCTTTTGTTTGGAAAGCCGCAGGGACGCGATGCCAAGCGCCTGGTGGTCAACGCAAGCAACGCCAGACTGAAGACGCAGGGCATCGGCTTGCCGGCTTTTGACGCCAGGACCGAGATCGGCGCAGACGGCATGTGGCAGAACATGATCCTTGATGATGCGAGCAAAAAAGTACACATCGAACTGCAGCCAAAAGGGGAAACGGTGCAAATCGAATTGCGTGCGGAAGCGTTCGCGGCGCTATTCGATTCGTCGTTCCCGCTTGGGAAAATCAGTGCCAGGGGCACGGTCAAGCGCGACGAAATGGTGCTCACGGAATTCAGCGGCATTCTTCACGACGGCGATATCAAAGGCAATGCCACACTCAAGTGGGGCACAAACTGGAGTCTTGCTGGCGAAGTGAGCGCACGCCAACTCAGCACTGCAACGTGGGCACCGCGACTGCTTGAAGGCGGCAGAGTTGAAGGCAACGCGAAATATGTGCTGCAAGCCTCGACGGCGAACCTGCTGTTTTCCGCCCCGCGCGTGAGAGGTAACTTCGAGATTCGCAATGGCACGGTGCTGGGGCTGGAACTGGTCAGCCTGCTGCGAAGTTTCAGTCCCGGCGGGAAGTCCTCATTCTCCGAAGTCAGCGGCGGCTTCGCTTACGAGGGCGGCAGGATTCAACTGCGCGACGTGCGTCTGCGAGCCGGCCTGATCTCGGCCAACGGCAACGCCGACGTAGACGCGGACAACAAGCTCAACGGACATTTCAAGGTCGACCTCAAGGCTCCCACGCGGCAGGCGCGCGCCAATCTCACCGTGTCAGGCACACTCAAGGAGCCACGCTTCGCGCCGTAAAGTCGTACTGCGAAAGTAACTGACAGGGGGCACGTATTGATGCATTCGACCTCCGTCCTAGCCATCTCCGCAAAGAGATGTGTAAATACCCATGCTCTGGGGGAGCATAAGGCAAAACTACATTCTACGAATGTGGTTCATTTACTTTAGACATTCTTGGAACTGGCGTGGTGGCTACAGCCACTCAATCTAAGGTAAACGTTCCGTTAAGAACGTACTTGAATGCACGCTTACGTTAAAAAAATAGAACTATAGGCATCCTACGGTACATATAAAAAAGAGGCCTTTTAAAGACCTTGGAGAAAATAATGCCTGTCAAATTAGCATGTGTTTTCGGTAGGAGTAATGCTTCTAAAATTTCAACTGCCCCTTTATTGCCAATTTCCACACAAGATATAAAAACACCTCAAGAACCGCCAATGGGTTCTTCAAAACCCTCTTCCCCCCCTCTATCAAAAAATAGTGGCTCTGTAAATAAATACCTTCTATATAACAATCCTGCTCTCCTTGATGCTGCCCGTGCAAAAAAGAGCTGTGATCACCCATTTCCCACAGAAGAAGGAATTCGAATTCAGGCAGAAAGTGGAACTGTCTATGAATTACCAAAGCTCGGCTCTACTTTGCTAGGTAAGGGAAGGAAAGCAAAAGGCGTGTCGGTTGCCAGAGTTATCAACTTGGATACTAAAACAGCTGGCGAACTTGTAGCTGTTAAGCAGTTTGAGTCGAGGGAATTGGCTGAGCGAGAGTTTCTAAATCATAAACGCATCGGAGAGGGAGCTTATTTTGTCCGTGCATTTGACCTCGCCCATACAACATCAGAGTCTTGTGTATTCCTCGAACTCTTTGAAACTTCAGGTAAAGATGCCCTGATTACTCTTATAAAAAGAAAAGATCTGTCCGAAGAGAGCAAGAGAAAAGAAATTCTTTCTATCGCAGACACTTATGGGGCAGCTGTCGATTCTCTGCATGCTCAAGGTCTTTGTCATGGAGACATACTGCTTGAGAATTTTCTACATAGTCGAAATAAGATAGCGATTAGCGACTATGGTGCCGACAATATAGAGTCTATAGACGACAAGCTTGTGAAAAAGGATTTGCATGACTTAGGCGAGGTCCTGCGAAATATCTATTACCAAGCACTGGACGAGGGCATTGATGTATCAGAGCTTCTGCAGCGGTCAGATTGCTTGAAGGCAAAAAGTGGTATGGAAGATGTATAAAGTATAGCCGCCACCGCGATACTCCATTCGACTGAATTCTCCATTCCACCCCGCGACAGCGGGCATGTGCCAACACCGATTGCGGGCAAGGCCCGCTCCTGCAAAATCACATTTCTTTTGCATGATATTTAGCGCGAATTGCCGATGACTGTAGTAGGCGCGCCCCACACACCTACCATCGAATTCGCAAAATGCTATAAAAACATCGCTGCATTTTATTGGGGCGGTGGCGATGCAACCCCTATCAATGCGCACGACTCACATCCTCTGACGCGAATGAGCCGGTTTGCAACGCGATATCCCGCATAAATGCGACAAAAATGTGCAAGCCGATTTGATCGCCTTCACCGGCCATCCGCGGCCTCGATTACCAGCAACAATGGCGGGATGGATTCTTCAATGATTCGTGATCTCTCCGTGGGGGCGAGCCGCTTCTCGGCAACGGCATCGAAGTAATCGGCGGCGATTTCTGCCCCGGCCCCGATCAAGGTTTTTAGCGCCTAGATTTTTCCCTTTTGGGCAGCGACATCAGTGCAGTGTCCCCTTGGCTATTCTTGGCCTCCATGTCCGCCCCGGCTTCCAGCAGCGCGGCAAGGCCTCGCCTTGATCGAAAGCGGCGGCAAGCCGGGTGAGCGGGGCGCTCCAAGCGAGCTTCCTTTTTTAAAAATACTGATGCAGCGAAATGGCCGTAAGCAACGGCCATTTCAAGGCGGATCGATTAATTGAATTTTTGCGTTCGCTTATCAAGGAGCCACAGCCCCTATCGGCGGTATTGTTGCTGTATCCGTTCTTTCTGGAGCGGCGTCAGAGCATCGTCATCCCATTTTCCGAAGGCATCGGTAATCATCTGTATAGGCACCCGGATCATCGGTCGGAAGATGCCGTTGAGTAAACCATCGATCTCGACATCGGTTTTGCTGGCCAATAATCGTTCGGCGAGCGGAGGTAATTTGCCCGCCTCGCTGGGCAGCGCCTCTGTCAGCGCTCTGATACGGGAAATCGCTGACAGCGCCGTTCCCTCTATCAGGTCTTTGCCCACGAAGATGTCGTCATAGCCCTCGGGTTGGGATAGATCGCGGGTCTGACGCCTGAGTAAAGTCTTGATCGTGTCTGCTTCCTGGGCGTTAATGCCGGCGAAATGTTTTTTCGGGTTTCTGTCGGGCCTCAATTTTACATTGGAGTAATCAAGGCCGCCCCAAGAGGTTTGCTGGAACACCGGTGAATCGAATGGAACCCGATAGACAGTGTAGCCGTAGTAGCGGCTTTCGAGCTTTTTAGGCTTTTCTCCACACTCCAGCGCAAAGAACACGAATTTGTTGTCCCCGCTCCAATTAAACATCGATATGCCGGTGCTGTTGGTAAAGACGAGCCCTGTCTTTTTCAGCTTGTCTTGGGAGAAGAGAGATAAGGTCTTGCCGTGTGAAGACGGTTTATCAAGTGATTGGTTGGTGAAATGCGTGGCGAAGTATTTTTGCTGCATGAAGGCATCGTAAAGCGCCGCTTCGCTTTCGGTGAGCCGGCCTAGCTTTTGCCGCAGCGCCCGAATGTTCATTGCCGAAAGTTGAGCGGCCGACAAATTTTCAGAAGGTTGCAGCTTACCGGCCTTCACCAGAGCGGCTTTGCACTTCGTCCAGAGTTCGCCGGCCTCTAACTCCTTGTACGCCTCCTTGGCGATGTGGGTGCGCATATGACGCGTGATGGTATTCGCCGCCTCGCTCCGTACCTCGTGCATTTCATCGTTGCGTAGCAATTCTTCGGCACGCGCACTGCTCAACGCACTGCTTGACACGCTGGTAGGCCGTTCTATGAGCAATTGGCCCGCCGCCCAATTCTGCAGTTCTCTGCGTGCCACCATAGTGCCGTTCAGACTGAAGTGCTCGGGTTGCCGCAAGGGCAGTTCTAGCAAAGTCTTGGCGAATTTCTTAATCTCGTCGGCCTTGCCGAATCTCAGGCATTGCTCCAGCGCCAAGGTCAGCGTGGCGCAGGCATCGTTGTCTGCGTTCAGAGATGGAGCGGTGGTTTGGGCGGCACGGCGATGTTCCTCCTTCGCCAGCAGCGTTCCGAGCCGGTAGTTGGTATTGGCCGCCAACTTGCTTTCGCTTCCATCCGCGTTCCGGTATGTCGCCCACTTCGCCAGTGTTTGCGCTTCCATCTGATCAAAATCGCTTTCGCTGGTTGGCAGGCTCATATCATAAAGGTCTAGCTGCTGATACACCGTATGGCGTTTCTGAGGGTCTTGGAGCAGGGGGGCCAGTACGTTGAGATCGACACGCGGATTCTGCGCCAGCAGCTGTGCGAGCCAGGTTTGCTCTTCGGTAACGGCCAACTCAATCATCGTCTTCCCGGAGATGACTTGGGCGTTGTAATCGAGGTGTTGTTGCAGCTGGTTGTTCTCCAGCAGTTGTTTCAGCACGTCATCACGATTGCATCTCCACTTGGTTTGGTCATACGTACCCTCCGGGGGGGCCAACATCAGCAGATGTCCAATGATTGTTTCTCCGTCGTGCTGGCGGTTGAAGTCGACCTTCGAGGAGAAATTTGCCAACGTCATGAAAGGGGCCATCTCCAACTTCTTCATATCTTCGTTCTCGTTGGCGAAAGCCTTCTTAAGACTGCCTTCTATGGCTTGCCACACTGGCGTGCGTCCATCTCGGTCCGGCAGATTGGGATCGATGATGGGGTTCATCAGCAGAGAGGATATCGTTATGGATATATCCTCTGGAATAAATGTGCGCTTCAGGATAAATTCAAGTGGAGTCCGGCCAGCAGCATCACGCTGGTTCGGATTGATTTTTGGGCTTTTGGCCAGTAGCGTAACCCAGTTCCAATGATTGCCCACAGTCGGTTCAAGCAAGGGAGATTCCTTTATGACGCTATGCAATGGCGTGTCGCCTGATTTGTTGGGCAGATTGGGTTGAATGGAAGGGTGATGCAATAGAGCCAAAAGCAGGTACATTTTTTTTTCATTTTTTTCTCGAGTGGGAATGGTTGGTTCCCACTTCGCCGCCATGTGAAACGGAGTTTGCATGTCGTTGTCCGGCAGATTGACGTCGATATCAGGGTGTTGCAACAATGTTTTGACGATTTCGAGATTCTCGTTGCGGACGGCTCTCGACAATGGGGTGATGCCGTTACGGTCGCGGCGGTTCAATATTTCGGGGGAGCTGGCCTGTGTGCTGGGATGCAGCAGCAGGGCCACAATTTCGGGCGTCATGTTCGCTGCAAGATGAAGTGCGTTTTCGCCCTGGTTGTTAGCTAATCTCAGGTCGAGATCGGATTCTCGCAGTAAGATTTCAGCGGTTTCCAGTTTCTTCGTCTTGAGCGCCAGTGTCAGCGCTGTATTGCCCTCGTGATTTTTGTGGTTGACAATGGCGACCATTGCTTCCGGGCGCAAGAGCTGGGCGAGGAACAGAATTGTCTGGGTCGATTGCGGATTTTTCACCGACAGTGTGAGCAGGCTGTTGCCTCGATTGTCAGTTTCAGTGAAAAGAGAGGGATTCTCGCGCAGCAGTGCCTGCAGCTTGTTTAGGTCGCCGCTTTCCTCAAACTTAAGCGCTTGCTGCAGCATTTTGCTCGGCACAGAGTTCGATCCCAGGGATAGGAGGCTGCGGCGCGAAGACGAGCCTAGCAGCAGTCCTGCCAGCCCCAATCCCGTATCCGTGCTGGAGGCGGAGAGTTCCGTCGTGTTACTCGACTGGGTATTCGCGGCGGTGGAGGGCGGGACCGATGGGAGGTTAAAGTTGTTTGACGGCAAGCGATTAAATGGCATAAGAGCTCCTAATGTTGGTAGTGGATCTACGCAGGCACGTAAAAGTTTTTTGACATTTTTCGCGTTAGCTTGAGCGACCTTGGTCTGCTCCCTTCTCCCGCAGGTGGGCTAACCTATGCACATAAGTTTGCAACATGTTTTCGCATGCGGGAGAAGGGAGCCGCGTTCCGTGTCAAAAAAACGTTTGCGGATTTGTTTCGGGGATGAGTGGCAGGGGACATGTCAAAGTTCCATGCAAAATGCCAATTTTCTTCGATAGCGATAGCGCCGCGTTGAGAATGAGAGCGAGAGTTCCTAACACCTCTGCAAAAAGTAACGGTAGGAGAATCCCGTAAAATCAATCACTTACGGCATGCGCTTGCTTGGAAGTAGAAAATGTTCGGCTGCCGGTGTGCGTTTCTCGGCAAAGCTTGTAACGCAGAGCACTGGATCAGAAAAACATAGTAAAAAATACAATTAATCCCGATCGCCAACAGGTGGCGCAGGAATAAAAGAAGTGCCAGATTCGAAATATGATTTATGGAAATGCGATGCGCACTTGCCAATTTAGGCTGTACCCCATCCTGATTATTGGGGCGGTGGCGATGCAACTCTTATCAATGCGCGCGATTCACATCCTCTGACGCGAATGAGCCGGTTTGCAACGCGATATCCCGCATAAATGCGACAAAAATGTGAAAGCCGATTTGGTCGCCTTCACCGGCCATCCTGGCGGCCTCGATTACCAGCAGCAAGGGCGGGATGGATTCTTCAATGATTCGTGCTTTCTCCGTGGGGGAGAGCCGCTTTTCGACAACGGAATCGAAGTAATCGGCGGCGATTCCCGCGATGTCCTTGACGTCAGGCAAACTGATTTTATGCATTCTCGCGCTCCTGAGCGTCAGTCAGTTGAGTCAGGGGGCAATGAAAGTGATTCAGTGGCGCTCCACTCCGCCTTCTCCTTCTGGTTCATGTTGTAGAAATGCGATTTGGCTACGCCCTTTGTCGCAATGACCCGGGCGCCGCGACGGAGGAATGCATTGACGACGGCTTTTCGTGGATGTGTTCCCGGCTCTTTGGCGACCGATACAAAGGCGGTGATGCGTCTATTTGTCAGCGGAATGATGGTCTTTGGGCCGATAAGCCGATCAAGCACCGATGGCGAGACATTGTTGTCGCTGCCATGATGGGGGATTTGCACAAATTTGATGTACTGGGGAATCGACACGCCTTTTTCCTCCGCATATTCTGCCGCGGCGGACAAGGCCTGGACACCGGCATCGCCTGTAAAAAGAACGCCACGGCCGCCGGGCAGGCCGAACAAGACGACACTGCTTTCGTTTTTAGTGGAGGTGCCGACATCTTCCCGCAGTGTTTCGAGGCCCCATGATTCGGCCGCCCACGATACGGCTTGCCTGACCGGCTCAAGCATGTTCTTCCATGAAAGACTGCCGGCATCGGTCGCGGCCGATCGCTTTTTCGCCGACGCTTTTTCAAAATGCGCGATCAACTGGCCGAGATACCAAACACGGTTCGGCGACAAAACCGCGAATTCACCGATCCTGCTTCCCTGGAATGGCTCGTATAGCGGTATGCCGCGCTTGATCGCCAATGCCTCAAGCGCACAGGCAGCCGTTAATTTCTCTCTCAGGCGCTTGGCCACGCCCTCGTCGGTGAGGCTGGCATCGTTGAGGCACTGACAGATCAATTTGGCATGCGTCCATGGCCGATGCATCCACAATTCAAGGACCCGCATTTCTTTCAGTACGACGGCGAGACCGCAAGCACGGTCGGCATCCAGATGTGAACAAACGACGTAATCAATCACATTCGTGCCGTAATGTTTACGGACATGCCTGACCAATGCTGTGCCGGCTTCTTTCGTGCAGCCGTCGTACACCATTACCTTGAAATTTCCAGGCGATCCATATCGCATGCAAATGGCATCGCCACTGCGCTCTCCGTCACCAACAGGTAAAAAATCTATTTGATAACAGGTGCTCATCCCGTCTTCCCTTTGTTTAAAATGGCGCAGTTTTAATGCATCAACCAAAATGATGCATTGAAGTTTGGTCTATATTAATTGCAGATAGTCTTTTTAACAAGGAAAATTCTGCATCAACTCCAATGGTGCAAAATGTTGCAAGAGCTTAAATACTTTGCCGAGGTTCGGGCCGGCTATCCTTTTCGGGGCAGCGTGCCTGAAGTGGCCGACGGTGCGGTCATGGCCGTGCAGATGCGCGATGCCAGCGCATCGGGGGGCGTAGCGTGGGACAGCGTCGCGCGCACGAACCCGGAAGGGCGCAGGCAGCCGGACTGGCTGAAGGCGGGCGACATCCTTTTTGTCATGCGGGGTGCGCGCAATTTCGCCGTTTGCCTGGAGGATGTACCGGCACCTGCCGTCTGTTCCCAATACTTCTTCCTTGTTCGCGTGCGCGATTCCCAACTGTTGTTGCCGGAATTCCTGGCCTGGCAGATCAACCAGCAGCCGGCACAGCGCTATCTCGGCAAAAACGCCGAGGGCACGGACCAACTCAGTATTCGGCGTGGCGTACTTGAGGCCTTGCCGATTTCCGCGCCGCCCATTCCGCAACAGCGTCGCCTGATGAGCCTGGCGAATGCCGCCCGGCAGGAACGGGAGGTTCTGCAAAACCTCATTGACACCCGAGAGCGGCAATTACAGGCATTGGTCCTGAAGTTGCTGAAGACAAATTAATCCATCTGACAACGAACATGAGCAAAAGCTCCCTCGAACAATCCGTCATCAATCGCGCCGTCTGGGAAGCCTGCGATATCTTTCGCGGCACCGTCGATCCTGCCGTCTACAAAGACTATGTATTGACAATGCTCTTTCTGAAATACATCTCGGATGTGTGGCAAGACCACTACGATGGATACAAGAAGCAGTACGGCGACCACCCTGAATTGATTGCGGAAATGCTCAAGAACGAGCGTTTCGTCCTGCCACCGCAAGCCAATTTCTACGCGCTGCATGCCAAGCGGCATGAGCCGGGCAACGGCGAGCGCATCGACAAGGCGCTGCATGCCATTGAAGAAACCAATATCCAAAAGCTGCGCGACGTATTTCAAGACATCATCTTCAATAACAACAAGCTGGGAGAAGAAGCGCAGAAAAACGATCTCCTGCGCCACTTGCTGGAAGACTTCGCCAAGCCCGAGCTCAACTTGCGTCCAAGCCGCGTCGGCACGCTCGACATCATCGGCAACGCCTATGAATTCCTGATCAAGAACTTCGCCTCCACCAGCGGTAAAAAAGCCGGTGAGTTTTACACCCCGCCCGAGGTCTCGCAACTGATCGCGCTGCTGGTCGATCCGCAGGAAGGCGATGACATTTGCGACCCGACCTGCGGCTCCGCCTCGCTGCTGATGAAGTGCGGACAGCTTATTCGCAAACGCAACAACTCCCGCAAATACGCGCTGTATGGACAAGAAGCCATCGGCAGCACTTGGGCGCTGGCCAAGATGAACATGTTCCTGCATGGCGAAGACAACCATCGCATCGAATGGGGCGACACCATCCGCAACCCCAAACTGCTCGGCAGCGACGCGCTGCTTAAACACTTCGACATCGTGGTCGCCAATCCGCCCTTCTCGCTCGAAAAATGGGGACATGACGGTGCCGCCAATGACAAATTCATGCGCTTCCGCCGCGGCGTGCCGCCCAAGACCAAGGGCGACTACGCCTTCATCCTGCACATGATCGAAACGATGAAGCCGGGCACCGGCCGCATGGCCGTCGTGGTACCGCATGGCGTGTTGTTTCGCGGCGCGGCAGAAGGCGCAATCCGCAAGCAACTCATCGATGAAAACCTGCTCGATGTGGTCATCGGCCTGCCGGAAAAACTGTTCTACGGCACCGGCATCCCCGCCGCCGTGCTGGTCTTCCGCAAGAAAAAGGAAGACGATAAGGTGCTCTTCATCGACGCCAGCTGCGACTATCAGGATGGCAAGAATCAAAACATTCTGCGCGACACGGATCTGGAGCGCATCCTCGCAACCTGCCGCAAACGCGAGAGCGTAGACAAGTATGCTTACCTGGCCACCCCAGCCGAAATCGCCGAGAACGACTACAACCTCAACATCCCGCGCTATGTTGACATCTTTGAAGAAGAGGAAGAAATCGATCTGATGGCGCTGCGTGCCGAACGCAAAAAGCTGAAGGCAGAGCTTGCAACGCTGGAAGTGCAGATGGAGAGCTACCTGAAAGAACTCGGCTATGAATAAGCCGGCGTCACTGCCTTGCTCCCTTCTTATGTAGCACGGATATGTACACATCTTCGGAGAAAGGCTTTTGCCCCCTCTCCCGCAAGCGGGAGAGGGAGTTCTTACCGCTCTCCGTAAAAGATGTGTCGATACGCATGCTGCAGAAAAAAGTCTGACGCATTTATAAAATAAGGAATGTCATGTCAAGCCAGGTTCCACAAACCAACGAGCAATTCAGCGCCCACATCCCTGCGCTGCATTTGCTATGCGCATTGGGCTGGACTTACTTGACGCCATCCATCTGCCTGAGCAAGCGCGGCAGCAACCGTGAAGTCATCCTCAAGACCACGCTGGTGGAGGTGCTGCAAACCCGCCGCTTTATCTACAAGGGCGAATCGCATCCACTGTCGCCGAACGCCATCGACCAAATCGTGCGCGAGCTGTCTACAGCTTCATTACAAGAGGGGCTGCCGGCAGCCAACCAACGGTTGTACGAAAAGCTGACCTTGGGCATCACGGTCACCGAGTTCATGGCGGATGGCAAAAAACATCAGCCGACCATTGCGATCGTCGATTGGCAAAATCCAAAAGCGAACCGCTTCGAAGTGAGCGATGAATTCGAAGTGTTGTCGGCACAGGGTACGCACACGCGGCGACCGGATGTGGTGGGATTTTTGAACGGCATCCCGGTGGCCGTGATCGAGGCCAAGCGGCCCGATTCCGGCAACGGCAATGCATCGATGATCGCCGAAGGCATCAGTCAGCAATTGCGCAATCAGCGCGTGGATGAAGTGCCGCTGCTGTTCGCGTATGCGCAGTTGCTGTTCTCGATCAACCACACCGATGGTCGCTACGGCACGACGCATACGGCGGCCAAGTTCTGGGCGCGCTGGCGTGAAGAGGTGTTCGATGATGCGCATTTTTCCAGAATAAAAAACACGCCGCTGCCGGTCGAGGTGCAGGCAGCGCTCTTTGCAGCGAAGCCGCCGCAATTGCGCACGTATTTCAGACGCCTGTGGTCTGGGAAGATGTTGCCGAGCGATCAGGACCGTTTGTTGGTGAGCCTGCTTACTCCGGCGAGGTTGCTGGAGTTCTTGCGCTTTTTCGTGTTGTTCGACCACAAGGTGGGCAAGGTTGTGGCGCGTTACCAGCAGTTCTTCGGCATCCGCGCATTGATCGAGCGGATCAGCCGGCGCCGCCCCGATGGTGGACGCGAAGGCGGCGTGGTCTGGCATACGACCGGATCGGGCAAGTCGTTCACGATGGTGTTCCTGACCAAGGCGCTGATTTTGCACGACGGCCTGAAGGAATGCCGCGTATTGGTGGTAACCGACAGGTTGGATCTGGAAGAGCAGCTATCGAAAAACTTCATCAGCAGCGGCGCCTTCGGTTCTGCAATCGCAACCAAAAAAGAAGGTGAAAAATTCAAGGTCAGTTCGGGACGCGATCTGGCCAAGCGTATCGGGTCGGGTACCGAGCGGATTATTTTCACGCTGGTCCATAAGTTCAATACGGCATCCAGGTTGCCGGAGTGCTTCAACCCTTCCCACAATCTGATCGTGCTGATCGATGAAGGCCACCGCAGTCATGGCGGCGAAACCCACGAGCGCATGCGACGTACTTTGCCGCGCGCCGCTTACGTTGCCTTCACCGGTACGCCGCTGCTCAAGGATGAGAAGAGCGCCAGCAAGTTCGGTCCGATCGTGCATGCGTACACGATGCAGCGGGCGGTGGAAGATGAGACGGTAGCGCCACTGCTGTATGAAGAGCGCGTACCGGAACTGACCATCAACGACGCGGCGGTCAATCGCTGGTTCGATCAAATTACAGTGAGCCTCTCCGATAGTCAGAAGGCCGACCTGAAACGCAAGTTCGCCAGCAAAGGTGCGATCTATAGTGCCGCCAACCGGATCGAGTTGATCGCGTGGGACATTGCGGTGCATTTCAGCGAGAACATCAAGAAGCTGTATCCGGGATTAAAGGGACAAGTTGCCACCGCCAGCAAGCAGGACGCGATCCGTTACAAGAAATATCTTGATGAGACCGGCATGGTCAGCAGCGCAGTGGTCATCTCTGCGCCGGATACCCGCGAGGGCAATACCGAGGTCGATGAAAGCAGCTTGCCGGAAGTACAGCAGTGGTGGAAAGACCATGTCGGCTACGATCAGGATGCATATGAACGCAGAGTGCTTGAAAATTTTTCAACGGAAGGCGACCCCGATCTGTTAATCGTGGTGGATCGTTTGCTGACAGGTTTCGACGAGCCTGCCAATACCGTGTTGTACATCGACAAACCGCTGAAGCAGCACAACCTGATCCAGGCAATTGCACGGGTGAACCGATTGCACGAGGCCAAACGCTACGGCGTGCTGGTGGACTATCGTGGCGTTTTGAAAGAGCTGGATACGGCGATACGCGCCTATCAAGTATTGGAGAGCGAGACCCAGGGCGGCTACGAACTGACGGATATTGAAGGCCTGTATCGGCAGTTCAATACGGAATACAAACGCTTGCCCGGATTGCACGATGCACTGTGGTCATACTTCAACAGTGTGAATAGCCGCGAAGACCTGGAACAATTCCGCCAGGTGTTGATGCCACAGTATGTCGAGGATGCACAAGGGGAAAGCTATGATGCGCGGCAAAAATTGCGCGAGGATTTTTATGAGGCCTTGACCCAATTCGGCCTTTGCTTGCAGATCGCCTTGTCCTCGCGCACTTTCTTCACGGAGAACAGCTTCTCCGAGCAGGATGTTCTGACCTACAAGAAGCACTTGCGCTTTTTTACCGAACTGCGCAATATGGCCCGGCGGGATGCGCTGGAGACGGTGAATTACAGCGTGTATGAAGAACAGATTCATCGGCTGGTCGATCAACAGGTCGTCGGTCTTGAGGTGCGCGACCTCGAAGGCGTGTACTTGGTCAACAAGCTGGGTCAGGCAGAGGATCCGAATACGTGGAGCGAACAAAAAACGCGCAACGAGACGGACACCATCCGCACCCGGCTGAAAAATACCATTGAGCAGGAGCTGGCCGGCGATCCCTACGCACAGAAGGTGTTTGCCGATTTGCTGAAACTGACCATTGCCGAAGCGGCGGCATTGTTCGAGCATCCGCTGAAGCAATATGCGCTGTTCAAGAAATTTGAAGCGCAGGTGAAAAATCTTGAGGTGGAAGGTGTGCCGGACACGTTCGGCAACAACCATCGCGCCCGCGCTTACTTCGGTACATTTCGGATAACTTTAGGCGAAGACTATTTCAAGACAGTTGATGCGACTGGAATGCAAGCCTATGTGGAGCAAGCATTGGATATCGACAAGATTGTCCAGAATGCCGTGGCCGAGAACTCGCTTAATCCGCAGAACATTGAGGCGACCATCCGTAACGTGCTGCTGCCGCGCCTGTTCGCCGTCATGGGCCTGGAAAAGGCCAAGGAAGTCATTGCGCAAGTCATTCAAATCACTCGTGTCGGACGAAGCCGTGGGACGCTTTGATGGTGAAGAGATTCATTGATTCTTGAAGAACCTAATCACAGCCCAAAATACTATCGGTTCCTTGGCAAATGCCTGCCGGATTGGAAGCAACGCAAGCTTGAGCTTGATAATATGGCGGCGTTATTTTTGAATCGATAATCCTGATCCAGTGGTCAAAATTTTTGGACATGAAGCGCGGTTTGGCAATACGTCAAAACACTTCTGTCTACATGCTTTAGATAATTAAACACAACCATGCCAAAAAACAAACGACCCATTCCCAAAAAATCCAGCGAATCTTCCGAGGACAAGGAAGACGCATTGACGCAAAAGCTGTGCGAGCTGGCAATCGACCTGGTGGAGCAGGAAGACAATGAATCGATGTCGGATTCGTTGCAACAAAAGGAAAGCGATTTTCACAAGAGCATCAAGAAATGCCTTTATCAGAAAAAGGACGACATTTTGTACGAGGCGCTTGAACGCACAAAATACGCTGACAGCAGCGCCTATCGATTTTTAAAAGGCCACATCGAAGAAGCCTCGGAAATCGTCTTTATCCGGCGCGACGAAGGCAACACGTTCGAGGTCAATGCGTTTGTGATCCCGCTGTTCGTGCATACCATCGGCGGGCTCAAGCGCGAGCAATGCTTTCAGGATCAGGAAGCGTTCGATGCGATCACGAAAAGTTTTAAAACGGAACAACTGGAAAGTCGAGACGCAATCGTTGTCTTGGTCAACTACGCATACCATCTCGATGAAATCGACGGCATTACATTCAGCCATCTCAATGAAATGGTGCGCGATGCATGCGCGTCCATGACAGACAAGAAAGTGGTGGCGACGCCGGCCATCGATCGCAGCTTTACCGGCTGGCCCGACAATCTTTTCGAGCCGCAGGATCAGGCGATCGAACTGCGTTTTTTGTTAGGGTTCGCGCTGAAGACGACAGACGATGCGTTTTATCAAGTGCCGGAAGATGAAGCTGCCGCCGACGCTTATTTCGACACGCGCAGCGAGCGGTTTCAGCGCTGGACAGAACGGGTTACGCCGCTGGTGAAGCGTTGCCTGAGCGCTGAGAGCCGCGACATCGAGGTGAATTTTTTGTACCAGGATTTTTTCCATGGCGGAAAAGAGCGCGGCATTGCCGAATACTTCATGCTGCAAATGATGTCGGATTTAAATCACGACCTGCACGAGCACGGCATCAAGCCGGGAGATACGACCGCCATTATCGGGCCTGCCGATGTGGGGGACGAAATGGTTCTGCGCGTGAATCTGTACGCGCAAGCGGATGGGGTCATGGTCGCCTCTTCGGACAAGCCGTTGGCGGTCACGCGCGACTTGCAAGTGGAAGTCGATGACGCTTACGACGCGTTGATGACGATCGGGGTCAAGTCGTTGTCGCTGGCAATGAAATTTGACGCGAATGGGAAACCGGTGGATGTGCGGCCGTATGAGGTGTGAAAAGATCAAGCCGCATCAATTGCCGCCAAGCCCATTGGCGGATTGAGCAGGGGGCGCATCACGATGCGCCCTACTCTTCGGAGTGATCAAGTTCGGTATATTTTTTCGCCGACCCATAGGAGAGCGCGACAGGATAGCGCGCCGCATTCTTTTTGATCTTCTCTTCCGCTGCCTGCATCAGGTCAAATCCGCTATCGCCGGCAATCAGTAAAAGATAAAGAAATACATCCGCGCATTCGTCCTTGAGCTGCGTCTGAAATTTGTCATCCGACTTCAGGCTGGCAAGCTCCTCATCGGTTTTCCACTGCGTCAGCTCCAGCAATTCAGCCGACTCAAGATTTAACGAGATGATGAGATTTTTAAGCGTGTGGAATTGCTGCCAGTTCCGGTCATCCCTGAATTGGATGAGCAGGTTTCGTATCGTATCGAGATCGGCCATGTGACGATGTCTTTAACAGAGTGAATTTGGCGTTGCAGTATATCTCTCGACATGGCTGATTCCGAGAATGCATCGCTACGATGCATAAAAGACATTTATGATCGCGATATCGCCGGTCACTCAGCGTTAATCGGCCGTGTGGTTTTTGCGTTCCAAAAATACGCTAAAAAGATAAACGTTATGAGAGACGAAACAGCAAACTCGAATTATCATATCCAAAAAAAATAACTTGAACATCGGCAATTTTGACGGCAGCATGAGATTCGCTTTCGGACAATAACGAAAAGACCTCGGGGCTCTTTTCAACTACCAGGGACACCGATGGAAAATCAACAATACTCTCTGATTGAAACACTGACATTCAGCGAAACAGTCGGTCTTCCCGTCCTCGGCACCTTGATTGAGCAAATCGTCCATTTGCTCAATTCCGATACGGTATTCAGCGACATCATCATTCATCAAAACAGCCCGATCATGCTGCGCCAGCCAAAACGTCTGGTCGCGGTTTCAGACACGCCGATTACGCGCGAAGAGCTGGAAGAGTTTTTTGAGGTGATCGAGCCGAACTGGGAGGAGCGCATAAGAGATCGCGCTTTCGACCGCTCCAAGGATCTCCACAGTGCGCGCATCAGGGCGAATTGTTTCTCGTTCCAGGGGAACAAGCGTCTCGGATGCGTGATTCGCCGCTTCCCGACCGAGCCGATGGCGCTGGATCGGATCGGCTTGCGCAAGTGCGCACAGGACTTCGCCAAGTTGAATAGCGGCCTGGTGTTGATTATCGGCGATACCTGCCAGGGGAAGTCGACCACGATTGCTTCCTTGCTCGATCAGATCAACAAGACGCGATCGGGACACATCATCACGATCGAAGACCCGGTGGAAACGCTGATCCCGCAGCGCAAATGCATCATTACGCAGCGCGAGGTGGGCGCCGATGGCGACGTCGATAGTTTTTATCTGGGAGCACTCGATGCATTGCGCGAGCGGCCCGATATCATTTTGATCGGCGAGATCCGCGATGCACAAACCGCGCAAGAGACGTTGGCGCTGTCGGAATCCGGACCATTGGTGTTTGCCACGTTGCACGCGCGATCGACCGAGCTGGGCCTGCAAAAGCTGCTGCGCTTGCTGGGCAGCACCGATGCGCAGGCCGAAGCCTTGTCGAATTCCCTGCGCGGCGTGATTTGCCAAGCCTTGCTGCCGTCTGCAGAGGGAGATTCGTATCACCTGGCATCCGAATGCCTGACCGTCAATCCCGAGGTCAGCCGCCTGATCGAGAGCCGCAATCTGGCGGGCATACGCCCCTTGCTGGAAAAGTTGGGACGCGACGCCACATCGGGATGCCATGCGATGAACGATGTCTTGCAGGCTCTGATACAGGCGAAGAAGGTGAGTCACGACGACGCGCGCAAGGCGACTACCGATCACCTGAAATTCGAAGAGATGTTCAGGCGCTGAACCGGTAGCCAACGCTGTCCAGATACATTCGATTGCGAGCCGGCGTCAGCCGCGCATGGCTGGAAGCGCACTTGCAGCAAAAAATGTGCTGGGACACTAATGATTCCGCGCCAAATTTGTACAACACAGGGATAAACCGGAATGTTGCCGCTGCTACGTTTGATGCGAAATGTGATCGTCTGGGGGGACTTCATTGCATTTACTGCGCTGATGTACCTGCTGTCCTGGCTGCCTTGGCCCGGCATGCACCCGGTGGCGCGCTTGTTCCCGGCGTGGAGTCGGGCGTTTGTGCGGGCGCTCGGCGTCGATTTGCGATTGCATCAGAAAAACCGGCAGCGCCTCCCCGCGCGCTTCATCCTGATCGCCAATCATCCGACCGCGTTTGAAGATATCGGCATTCCCGCACTGTTTGACGTGGTGTCGCTGGCCAAGGTGCAGGTGCAAGACTGGTTTGTCGTGGGCCGCATCAGCAAGGCCGCCGGTACCTTGTATGTCGATCGCGACGACCCGGCGTCGCGCCAGCAAGCGATCCAGACGATGGTGGACGCGGTCAACGCGGGCCACAACATTGCGCTTTATCCGGAAGGCGGGTGCAAGGGCCGGCGCCTGTTCAGCGAGTTCAAGTCCGGCGCGTTTGAAGTGTCGATGCGCACTGGCATCCCGATCCTGCCGATTTTTTTGCATTACGAAGCGCAAGACGATTTTGAGTGGCAGCCGCCATACACGCTGCCGCAAAAAATATGGCACATGATGACCACCGTAAACAACCGCGCCAATTTTTATGTGTATGACCCGATGGACCCGAAGGACTATGCCGATAAATATGCGATGAAAGCCGCAGCGCATGCGCTGTACGCGCGCTGGAACGCGCAATATCTGGAATGAGCGATTCCCGAAAATAATGGCTGCATTTGGCAACAGGAATGATGATTCCGTTGCCAAGTGGCCTGCTAGTAGTTCGCTCCCCTTAAATTTAAGGGGGGCGGACTACTAAATTGCAGGCAGATCGCGCAAGCTTCTTTCCGGCGTGTCGTTCTGGTCCACCTCAAGTCCTTGCGTACCGTCGTCATAGGTAACCACATGGACCTTGGGACCAAACACTGCGCCGCTGGCGCTGGCGAACAAGGTCATCACCTCGTCTCCGCCGTGGATGACCTCCGCGACCATCGCTACATCGGCAACGGAGGGTGTGGCAGTCCATGCGGGCGGGCTTACCTCTCCGCCTCTGACCTTACCCCAGTGCACCTTTTCAACCCGATTGTTCTCAGCATTGAATTGAACCGCGTCGATAACGAAAAGCGCCATGACTCCTCCAAACAGCGAATGTCGAACGTGATTGTGGTCTCATGCTACCCGCATCGCTCGATTGCGACAAGATGGATTGTGAGTGGTGATATGTTGCCTGGGAACCTCCAGTGCATCACGATGTGTTCTGCAATGCTTCATCACCGCCATGCTGCAGCCAGCGATGAACCGTATCTAATAGGCGGGAGTGCTATCCTCAGTTCTCAAAACAAGAGAAGGGTGGATTTGAAAATGCCGCACAGACGAATTCTTTTCATTTATGCTGGCACAAAATTTTGGCACCGTATTTCTGATATAGGAAATGCTGTACGTCTCCACAGCTGCGACGCAGCGATTTTCGAACCATAAAAAGGGAAAACAAATGAGAGAGATCAAGCTTGCCGCGTTGCTGCTGGCGATTCTGTTGACCGGCTGCGCGGCAAGCGGTTCCCAGCATGCGGACGTCAAAGGAGGGGTGTCGAGCGCCGCGGAAAACGCTGCACCAGCGCAAGCCGCCATCATTAGCGATAGCGATGCGGCGCAAATACAAACCATTGCATTCCGTCCCGGCGTGTCTTCGGCCACGGTGGAAAGGATCGCCCAACGATATGGCTGTAAAAGCGTGAAAGGTGCCGCACTGATCACGGATCAGGGACCGGTCGAGGTTTACCGGATGGCTTGCGGCGATGGAACAACATTCATGGCCCGGTGTGAATTGCGTCAATGCCGAACGATGCGTTGAGGGGAGGGAGCTAAGCAAGCTCCCATAAATATGGGATTGACCAACAATTGCCATTCAACAACACTGCTGTTACCCTGACACCTAAACATCTAGAGCGGATTTTCCCCAGCTGTAATCGAGGGAAATCCGCTCTAAGGCCTTCCTGAGACGACACGTCCTTTTCGTGTTTATTGTTCAACAAACAAATCGGCCAGAATGAATGCCTTGGTTCAAAAAATTGACCTCTGCAGCATGAATGCGAAATACCTCCCCTTGGTCGCCCTTTCCCGTAGCGCCAAGACAGCAATGTCAGGCCGGACATGAGCAAAAAGGTGCTGAATGCGGGAACCGTCAATCCGCTACCGCCCCTCATCGAGGGCAATGCACCCTATGCGCAAGTGGCTCGACCGGCTTTGCCATGCGTTTCGATGGCTATTTCCTGCTTTCCGATTACCTGCAGCAGTCCAATCTTCACGGCCAGTCCTTCGCTCTTGCACGTTGGGAGAGCCAATCCCCAAACATTTTCCTTGCCGACTGCACATTGGCCTGATTATTGCTGTAGCTTTATCCAGCTACGCGGTAGTTAGTTCATGACATTCTTTAGTAAATCAACCAGATGAAGCTAGCGGGTAAAGAAAGACAGTGCGTTGAGCACCGATGTTGCTGCGACGGGATTGATGCAGGGGCCGCACCCTACAAGTTCAACTGGACGATACACTGGTATGCAATATTTGGCGCAAATGATTGGCAGATCCGACAAGCAGCATGAGGAATGGGCCGTCAGACAGTCAATAGCTACAATGTGGATCGGCTTAACATGATGTCGAAAACGAGGAAACAACATGCAATGGCGGATGCAAGAATTAAAGCACTTTGAGGAAGAAATCAAATGGCTTCCGGTGCCTCAGGCGAAACAAGCGTATTCATTGGTGCATCACTACTACTCTCGTGTCCATAAAGGCCTGAATCCGGCAAATACAACCGGCAGCGAGCGTTTGACCTTGAGTGGCGATTTCGAATTGGCCAAACAGTGGTTGCTGGCCAAACTTCCGAGTCGCGGTGAACTGGTTGTGGTGTTCGAAAACGGAGACTGCTTTACTTGCTCGCCACAGTTCTTCATTGAAAATTGGGAGGATATATTTTTGCCGACCAGAGACGATGCGACCGTATTCGCTGAACTTGATCCGTTCATCATGTTTCATTGTCACGAAAACGAAATCGAAGTCGCGCAAAGAATATCCTGACGCGATGCAGGGCGAAGTCCCCAAGCTGGCTGATATAGAACGGATTTCCCTAATGTGCCCCAAAGAGGCTCGTGGTGCCCCGTATATTCGGGGAAATCCACTCTAGAGCGGTTTGCGGATCGGTGCAAGGGGCCAATCTCGGACCTGCGGTGCTCGGTGTCCTTGCAGGGCGCGCAACGGCTTGCAAGCCGTTGCCGTTTCGCAGGCAGCCGGCATGCCGGCTGAAACCCCTGCTACACCTTCACGTACACGTGCGCTCCTCGGCCCGACCTTGGCCCCTTTGCACAGACCCACAAACCGCTCTAAAACCCGGTGTGCCGTGCTCGCCGGGTGTTCGCCACGCAGCACTCAACAATTCCTTCAAACGTCGCGCGTTACCGCCTCCTTCGGCATGGCCGGCTGCCATCCTTTGGCAAACGCGTTATATCCAGGCGCTTTTTTACATCAATATCCCATGTTTATGGGATGGTCTGACGCGAGGCTAGGGAGTGTAATGGAGGCTGCGGAAAAAGTTGCCTTAAATAAATTAAAATTATCCGCGCGGCAGGTATTGTTTTGTTTTGTTCTGGCACAGGGGACGCGCCAAATGGCACCGCATGATAGGCACAACAATGTGCAACAGGGATTATGGTTCTCAATCGAAATAGAGAAAGAAGAAATTGTTATCTTTATTTCCATGGACGCACTGACCGACCGCTTCAATGCGTCCCCAAAAAAGTGCGACCAGCTCGCCGCTTACAAAAAAAACAAGGAAATCATCGATGCAGTAGCACATCGAAAATTCCACGAAGGCGTTGTGCGACCGATCAAATTGAGCGTTGCTGATTTCTGATGCAAGGCGCGTTATTTATTTTGCGCCGCGCAACGCCGCCAGCCGTTGCGCCATATCGATATCGACATAGCGCCACGCCGTGAATTCGGCCGGATGGCGCTTGTAGTTCTTCACCCACGGATGAAGCACGTCCGCCGACAGCGGATGTGTGCGAATAACCCACGGCGCATAGGCGTGTACCAGTTGCGTCATGTCGCGATACAGTTGCGTGCGCTCGGGAGAGTCGGGCAATTGACGTGCTTTCTCGTACAGCCGATTGAACTCTGGCAGATTGAAGCGGGCATAATTGGCGCCGCCGCTGTTGGGGCCGTACAGCAACTGGAAAAAATTTTCGCCGTCCGGAAAATCCGCAACCCAGTTGGTTTCGAACATCTGCACTTTGCTCAGCCGTGATGCCTTGAGGATCTCGCCGTATTTGTCGCTCTTGAATTCGACGCGAATGCCGATCGCATTCAGGTTCCTGCGCCATAGCTCGTCGCGCAAGCGGCCCGTGGTCGATGCCAGTGTATGCATCGTCAACGTCAATGGTTTGCCATCGGGCGTTGTACGGTAGCCGTCTCTGGCATGTTGCTTGTAGCCGAAACGATCCAGCAATGCACGCGCCAAGCGCACGTTGTATGCGACCGGGCTGCGATACGCAGGATCGTAGCCCGCCACGTTCGGCGGCAGCGGCGATTGCGCCGCAACCGCCAGTCCCTTGTCCAGCACGCGGATGTCTTCCTCCCGGTTATACGACAGCGCGATCGCGCGCCGCAAGGCGATCCTGTCCTTGGTGTAGCCACCGATGACAGGATCCTCCATATTCATCCACATGTAATAGGTTTGCAGCGGGGTAAACAGCGACAGTTGCATGCCTTGCTGCGCCAGTTCCGGTTTCAGCTTGCCGTTGAGAAGAACCATCTCGGCCAGCGGCGGCGGAACCTGTTCTAGGTAGTCGAACTCGCGATTGAACAAGGCGAGCATGCGCGGTTGCGCCTCTTCCATCACCTTGATCTCGATACGGCCGATCAGCGGCAGCCTTTTGCCAAGAAGCGCAGCCGCGATCGCGTTATCGGTAGGGTCTTGGCTTGGCGCCGCATGGAACACGGTAGCGCGAAAATCAGGATTGGCCTGCAATACAATCCTGTTGCTGTGCTGCCATTCCGCGATGGTGTACGGGCCGGTGCCGACCGGGTGATTGCCGGTGTTGCCCGCATACGCACCCATCACTTCGCGCGCCACTGCGCCGGTAGCGGGCATCGCCATCTTGAAAAGGAAATTACGGTCACGCTGTTTCAGGCGGATGCGCAGCGTATAGCGGTCGAGCGCGGTCAAGCCGTCTATCGCCACATCGGCGCTGAACTTGCCTTGGCGCTTGAGCCGTTCGTCGCCGACGATCTTGTCTTCAAACAAAAATAGCCAAGGCGATTTCAGCGCAGGATCGTACATGCGCTTGAAACTGTACACATAATCTTCCGCAGTCAGCTCGCGCTTCTTGCCTTTGAATGCAGCATCCGGCGTGAAATAAATCCCCGGCTTGAGATGGAAGGTATAACTGGCACCATCGTCGCTGACCTGCGGCATCGCACTGACCGTGTTCGGCTGCAGTTTGACCGGTCGCGCCAGATAGTCGTAACGCAGCAGGGAATCGAAAATATTCTCGGTAATGCTCAGCGTGTTGACGTCGGACGCGGTGGCCGGATCGAGACCGGTCTCGCCGCTCGTGAGCATGACGCGCAAGGTCTTGCTCATGTCGGCGGCAATGGCGGCATGTGTCAGCCAGACACACGCCAGTATCGGCAGCAGAATGGATTTGCGAACCAAGTGCATTGATCCAACAGATGGGTATTACTTCAATCGCGCCGGCAGCACGCCGCGCAGCAGCGCATCGGCATCGCGGATCATCTTTGCCGTGGTATCCCAGCCGACGCAGCCATCGGTCACCGAGCAGCCGTACTTCAATTGCGACAGATCTTGCGGGATCGCCTGCTTGCCGGAGACGATGTTCGATTCGACCATGACGCCGACGATCGACTGGTTGCCGAGCCGGACTTGGTTGACCACGTCGGCCATCACCAGTGGTTGCAGTTCGGGGTTCTTGAAGCTGTTGGCGTGCGAACAATCGACCACGATATTGGCGGGCAGTCCGGCCTTGATTAACGCCTGTTCCGCCATCGCGACCGACACCGTGTCGTAGTTCGGCCGGCCATCGCCGCCACGCAGCACGACATGGCCGTAGCGGTTGCCGCGGGTACGCACGATCGACACGCGGCCCTGGCCGTTCAAGCCGAGAAACGAGTGTGGATGTGATGCCGACAGAATCGCATTGATCGCGATATCGATATCGCCGTCGGTGCCGTTCTTGAAGCCGACTGGCGTCGACAGGCCGGACGACATCTCGCGGTGCGTCTGCGACTCGGTGGTGCGCGCGCCGATCGCAGTCCACGCGATCAAGTCACCGAGAAACTGCGGTGAGATCGGATCCAGCGCTTCAGTGGCGGTCGGCAAGCCGAGTTCGCATACGTCGAGCAGAAACTTGCGCGCATTCTCCATGCCGCGGTCGACATGGAAAGAATCGTCCATGTCCGGATCATTGATGTAACCCTTCCAGCCTGTGGTGGTGCGCGGCTTTTCGAAATACACGCGCATTACGAGCAGCAGCGTATCGGCGACCTCCGCCTGCAGCGCTTTCAGGCGGCGCGCGTAATCGAGGCCGCCCACCGGATCGTGGATCGAGCATGGTCCGACCACGACCAGCAGGCGCGGGTCCTTGCGGTCGAGGATGGCGCGCATGGCTTCGCGTCCCTGCAGTACCACTTCGCCCGCCCGGTCAGAGAGCGGCAGGCGCGCATGCAGATCCTCGGGAGTGGGCATCGGATCGAAGGAGGTGACGTTGACGTTTTCGATATTGAAGATGGTCATGGCTGGGTGATCTGCTAGGAATGGAGGGTTTAGTGGGCCGTGGTCGGCTGGCGAAATGCCGGGCAGCAATCGCCGAAAAAAACGACAGTCTACTCCTTGTCAGCGGCCGGCATCGTGTTGCGCAAAAAAATGCTTGCAGGAAACAAATCAAACGAAACATAATCGTTTTCCAACTTGGCCGATGGCGCCCGCAAAGCAAGGTCAAGTGCAGTGCTCGATTTCACTTTTCCCATAAAAGGTGTGTATGTCGTCTACTCTCAGCACCGATGAAGCGCGCAACTTCATGCATCAACTGCTCAAGGTCATGCACCAGGCCGGCGGCTCGGATTTGTTCATTGCGGCCGACTTCCCGCCCAGTATCAAATCGCACGGCGGCATGAAACCCTTGAGTCAGCAACAGTTGACCGGCGAAATTACCAGAAAGCTGGCGCTGTCGCTGATGAATGAAAAGCAGCAAAAGGAATTCGAAACTGACCTGGAATGCAACTTCGCGATCTCGCTGCCAAATGTGTGTCGTTTCCGCGTTAACGTTTTTGTGCAGCAGCAGCAAGTCGGCATGGTGATTCGCACCATCGCATCGGAAATCCCGAACTTTCAAAAGCTGCAACTGCCGGAAATTTTGAAGGACGTCATCATGACCAAGCGCGGCCTGGTACTGGTGGTGGGTGGCACCGGCTCCGGCAAGTCAACCACGCTGGCCGCGATGATCGATCATCGCAACAGCAATTCGAACAGCCACATCATCACGGTGGAAGATCCGGTCGAATATGTGCACAAGAATAAATCCAGCCTGATCACGCATCGTGAAGTCGGCGTCGATACGCTGTCGTGGCACAACGCCTTGAAAAACACCTTGCGCCAAGCGCCTGACGTAATCCTGATCGGCGAGATTCGCGACACCGAAACCATGGAACATGCAATCGCATTCGCCGAAACTGGCCACCTGTGCCTGGGCACCCTGCATGCAAACAGCGCGAACCAGACCATTGACCGCATCATCAACTTCTTCCCGGAAGAGCGCAGAAATCAACTGCTGATGGATCTATCTTCCAACCTGCGCGCGATCGTGTCGCAGCGCCTGATTCGCACCGAAGACGGCACGGGACGCAAAGCCGCGATCGAAATTTTGTTGAACACGCCGACCATCTCGGAAATGATTTTCAAGGGAAGTTTTCACACGATCAAGGAAATCATGGCGAAGTCGCGCGAGCTTGGCATGTGCACATTCGACCAGGCGCTGTTCGATCTGTATGTCGGCGGTTTCATCGGCTATGACGAAGCGATCCGCAATGCCGATTCGGCCAACGAGTTGCGGCTGCAGATCAAGCTGAAAGGCGGCGCGCGCGGACGCGGCACGGAAGAAGCATCATCCGGGTTCAATCTCTCGATCGAAGAAGAAAAGCCGGAAGGCGAAGAGCCGCAAGCATAGCGGCAGAAGATGGTCCTTAATCCAGGCAAATGGGCCAGTACGCTGATGAAGATGTTCGCAGTAAAAGAAAAATCCGTACGGCAGCGCTACGCGCATTCTGAACTGTATGCGATTCCATATAGTCGTATTCCGTAATGGACGGCACGTATCCGAAGCCGATGCAATTTTTTCATTCACATGGACACACATCATGGATCAGCAATACAAGGATGGCTTGCAAATACGCAAGCAGGTCATGGGCGAAGAATTTGTCGAGAAAGCATTCGCCAACGCAACCGATTTTACGCAGCCGTTGCAGGATTTCATTTCGCGCAATGCATGGGGAACGGTATGGTGCCGTGACGGCCTCGACTTGAAAACGCGCAGCCTGATTACCGTATCGATGTTGACGGCACTTGGTCGCGCGCATGAATTGAAAGGGCACATCCGCGGCGCAATCAATAACGGTGCGAGCATGGAAGAAATCCGCGAAGTATTGCTCCATGCAACGGTATATTGCGGCGTGCCGCTTGCGGTCGATGCATTCCGCGTCGCCCAGGAAGTGTTGAATGAAACTGACGGCACAAAATAACAGCCGCATATCCAGTCAACGCATTTCCGTGCGCTGTCGTATTTGGAAACCTTGCAAATAGCACCTTGGCAGAAGGTCGCAATGTCCGCTTCCCCTCCGCGTCGGGATGGTCCTGTTTTTGCGAACTAATTATTCCGATATATTCGCTTTTTATAAATGTAAAAGCGCCCTACCATGCAAAAGTGTCTATTCTTGGTTAGTTGTATTAACCGCGGATATGGCCGCATTTCACACCGAAATTCACTCTCTGGAGGAAAACATGAAAAAATTCTTTGCCGCCATGATGGTAGCCGTTGTCGCGCTATCAATGGGCGTTTCTAATGCGGAAGCCAAGCGTCTGGGCGGCGGCGGATCGTTCGGCAAGCAGTCGCAAAGCATGAGTCGCCAGGCGACGCCTGGGCAGAATCAAGCTGCCAATACAGCGAAGCCAGCAGCGCCAGGGGCGGTGCCAGCCAAGCCTGCCAGTCCGTGGAAGGGCATTCTGGGTGGCGCGCTGTTGGGCTTGGGTCTGGGCGCGTTGTTGTCGCACCTCGGCTTGGGTGGTGCAATGGCCAGCATGCTTAGCACGATATTGATGGTTGCCTTGCTCGGCGTCGCCGCGATGTTCATTTATCGCATGTTGCGTCGCAAATCGAATCAGAACGGCCCGCAAGCCGCATACGCTGGCGCATCGTCAGCTTATACCCCGGAGATCGGTTCGCGCATTGAACCGGTTCAACCGGCTGCGTTGCAATCGGCATCGCTGGCATCCGGCACTGACACGATGGACAATGCACCTTGGGGTATTCCAGCGGATTTCGATGTATCGGGTTTTCTGCGTCACGCAAAAACGCACTTTATCCGCTTGCAAGCAGCATGGGACAAAGCCGACATCAGCGATATCCGCGAATTCACGACGCCCGAAATGTACGCCGAGCTGAAAATGCAAATTCAAGAGCGCGGCGCATCGGCCAACCACACCGATGTCATGTCGTTGGACGCTACGCTGCTGGGGATGGAAACCATCGGCAACGACCATCTCGCCAGTGTGAAATTCACCGGCATGATCAAGGAAGCGGCCAATGCACCGGCAGAGCCGTTCTCGGAAGCCTGGAATCTGTCGAAGCCGATCGCGGGTCAAGGCGGTTGGGTACTGGCGGGTATTCAGCAATTGCCGTGAAGGTGAAATGAAGGTGCTGCGTTGCAAGGAGCAACGCAGCGAGATGGAAAAAGACGCGATTTCATGTCGCGTTATGGCATATCGTTATACACAAATATTACGAACAGCGCGCATGCCGGCAATGAAATCCACGAGGCGCTGCAATCCAATCCCCAATGTTGTTGCGCCCGGTTCGCCATCATTTTTTCCGGTTCTGTCGCAATAAGGTAACAGGGGTTGATAAGCCGACGTGTGCGGCAGCGGATCAAAATGCAAGAGAATAGAATTGGGATGCATTGGACGCGAGTTGTCCTTCGGGGCAGTCGAGCTGCCTCTTCTTGATCATGTGCATCAGCTCGATGTCTTCCAGGATGATGCGCGCGCAACGGAATACCTTGAATCCCAGCAGCGGCCGGGTGACCAGTGGTTTTCCTAGATTTGAGTCACTCCCGTGAGGGAGGCAGGGGCAAGCGCGGCTTGTTCGATGCACGGCATCCCCGATCCCCTGCTAGTTAATGCGTCGAAGTCACAATGCTTGCCCCTGACAATTGATATCCTTCCTTGCCGGTAACGACGCTAGGCCTTTCTCCATCGACGTACTCAAACGGCCAAGGAGTGGGGTAGGCGATAAGTGGTGCGGTATAGAAATCACCGAGTCCTGATTCTCTATCATGCGACACCAGCACACAATTCATCTGCTTTGCTTTTTGCAGCGCCAATTCAACTAGTGCCTGTTTATATTTCTCTGGTATGCCTGGGTTTTGATAGAAATGCTCCAGGTAGAGCACCGGCTGCTTCTTCTGCTCATCCCACAGCAAGCGCAGCATGCGCCTTCCCATCAGGCGCCCATCTTTGTATTTGATTGCCAGCATGCGATATTTGCCGTCCAGGACGTAGCCCATCAGCGGTTTATTGTAGTGAGAGGGATTGTGAATGGTCAGACAACTGTCCGCCACTTCGGTGCCGCATAAAAACAAGTCTTCTGCTGCATCCGTATCAATGACGGTGAAGCGTTCAGCGTCTTGCCTGGAGGAGGAGGACTCCTCATTGCAAGATTGCTGCCATTGCGCAAACGCAGCCGGCGCTTCTGTCGCCAGCAGACCCAAGTGGGCCGACTTTTTGGAGTCGTAACGCAACTGCCGGAAGGTGTGCTCCGAATCCGGGAATAACACTGTTGCATTGACGAATTCGTCGATCGCCGCTAATACCAATGCTTTTTCATGATTATTCCGATGGTTCTGCATCTTGACTGTATAAGTGATCAACCCCATCGCATGCCGTGCATGATCCCGGTAGTGGTTGAATTGAGCTGCTACATCCTGTGCCTTTGGCAGATTCGGAAACAAGTCCTTGAACACCTCATTCATTTGAACGTTGAAATTGTCCGGATTCCGGACGGATTTCAGACGCTGTAGAGCAACGTTCCTAAACTCTGGGGACTGCTGAGCTAACGACACCAGGCATTCCATAAGTGGGGCGGTTTTTACCAGGGAGAGAGCTGCTTCGCGGCCGCGGCCATTGAGCAGTGACGCCTGCAGCAATGAGCGTTTCAGGCCGTCAGGGAGGTGATCGGCTTGCACCAGCGTCACAAGTGCATTGAGCACGGCTTTCTGCCGTTTGGCATCTTTGAAGTCTGACTGGTGCAGCAGCGGCATGAGGTTTTTCAAGACGGGGTCGTTGGTTGCCGATTGAAAGAGCGGGAACAGCAAGGCCGGGTACAAGTGGGTATGCGGCCTGGTGAATTGCTTGCAAAAGGCGAAGAAACCGTTGACGTCCTTTGCCTCGGGCGGCAGGCATTGCTGCGCCAGGAGATGGGTCAGCACATAACGCATGGCGGGCGCGCGCCACTTCTGAATCGCTTCCAGCGGCACCTTCAGATCTTGCCAAGCCGCTTCCGGCAATTGGTTCGCCGCGAAGCGCAAGGACACCAGTTGAGCCCAGGTGGATAGGGCTTCCCGGATATAGGGATCGGATTGTTGCTCAGCGGCTTTCAACAAATCGGCCATGACGGGATGGTGGCTGCCGAATTGCGTGGCAACTTGAACCAGTGACATGGGATCAGAATCGTGAGGGAAGAAGTTATTGATCCATGTCTTATCTATCGCACTCATTTCTCCCTTCGTGATAAGCCCTAAATAAGCCGAGGCGTATAAGCTGCCCCGGGCAGATTGATTGGAAATCTGAAGTTTTTCGAAATAGCCATTGTCAATTAAAGAAGTAGCTAAATGTTTTCTGATAAGGCTTTGAGCCAATTCTAGCTTGGTGCTCTCGTCGGAAATCGCAAAATTCTGGAAATTCTTGACAAGAAGTTCCAGATCTTTTTCGGCAATGATTTTGGCTAATCCAATTCTGGCTCTCTCATCGACAATCTCAAATTTTTGAAAATTCTCGGCAAGAGCTTCTGGACATTTTTCAGCAATGAGTTTGGCTAATTCAATCTTGGCGCTCTCATTGGAAATCTTGAAAACCTGAATATGTGAGGTGAAAGAGTGTAATTTTCTTTTAGAAGCTTCGTAGGCCACTCTAGCCCGTTCATTCTCGTTAAAATTTTCTAAATTTTGGAAACTCTCGCTAAGATTTTTTAAATATTTTTCGGCAATTTTGTTGACCAGTTCAATCCTGGCGCTGTCGTTGGAGATTTCAAAATTTTGGAAATTATCAACAAGTTCTTTTAGGTTTTTTTTTGCAAATTTGTAGGCCCATCCAATCTTGGCGCTCACGTTGGAAATCTTAAACTTGTGGATATTCCTGAGGAACAAGACAGGTTCTTTTTCTGCAATTATTTGGGCGAATTCCATCTTGCCGTTCTCGCCGGAAAACGCAAAATTTTGGATATTCTTGGCAAGAAAATATGAATTTATTTTAGCAATGGGCCGGACGATTTCAAGCTTGCTTTCATCATCGGAAATTTCAAAATTTTGGATATGCCCGCAGAACTCGTTTGGTTCTCGTTCAGCAACGATTTTAGCTAATGCAATCCTGACGCTCTCGTCGAAAATCTCAAACTTTTGGATATTCTCAGCAAGACACCCTGGCGATTCATCAAGAACCAACCAGGCTAATTCAGTGCGCGACTTTTCTGGCAATGTGGACGCCTTAGCGTTAAACCGACGGCAAAATTCGATTGGATCTTTCTTTGCCGATGCCTTGGCATTTTTAAGTAACAATGCCTGAGCCAAGGGCGTTTGTTGACGAGATGCCGCGGCTCCATGTTGATGAGAAGGGGAAGGGAATGCCGCTGGATTTCCAGAAACCGGTGGATTCGACTTTTGGGCATTGTCGCTGGAGGGGGTGTCCGTTATGGATAGTTCACTTGGGCTGCGTGCAATTGCATGAGTAAAAGGGGTAATTGGCATTTTTATTTTTGGGCCTTACGCAATGTGGTCGTTTTTTATGGGGAATTTGGTGAGTACCTACTCTTCAGGACGGTAAGCGAAGCGTAAATCCTGATTTCAAAGGCGCATGGCCTTACCTGTCTGCAATATCGCTTGAAGACAAGAATCGCTATAGACATATAAGTGGCGAACAAAAATGATTAGTTCCGCAAGACGAGGCGAATATTAGCTGCTCCCGTTGCAAGTGATCCACTACCGTAGTGGAAGGTAAATTTGTCAACTCCGAAGCGCCCAGTGCTGCAAATTGGTTCAAGGGAAACAATGCCAAGTTGCAGGATTCGACCAGTTGTAGCACGCCGTCAAACGCAAAACCTGACGGACTGCTTAGGGCACCCCTTTCAAGGTAGCTAAAAACCAGCCACTTATGTACGCGATTGGCATCCAAGCCGCACAGGGGGGGATGCCATGGTTATGGATGCGGTCCACAGCCCGATCACGATGATGACGCCCAACGCCACCGCCTGCTCTCGCATCCGGATTTGGGTCTGTTGCTGATGGGGCGCAAAAATAGCCGGCCATGCAATCTCATCATGACTAAAAAAACGATAGGCTGCCTGCGTTTCCGCCCAACCATTACACGCCCCGGGAATACTCAGGGTCGGCTTTTCGGGAAAACATGCCAGCATCTTTATCGCTCGCTTGTTCAAGCGCGTGTCACCAAGATCAATTCCATTTAATTCTTGTTCTGCCCAACTCATCACCATGCTTACCGTAAAAAACCGTGTGGCTTACGTGGGATTGCGGAAGTTGTGTGTAACGATATGGCGTTATGGGTCCCGATCGGTACTACATCAATGTTTCGACAGCGTCCATTCTAGCGGCTCGAACAGCCGGATAAACACCGGCTACCAATCCGGAAAGACACGCCAAGCCAATGACGATCAGTGGCGTCGTCCACCCCAAGCTAAGAGGAAGACCGGCGACGGACAAGATGGCGCCCGTGCATGCGGTGCCGATGATAGCGCCGATGACTCCGCCAAAAACGCAGATCATGATCGCCTCGATGACAAACTGCGCTGCGATATCCGCGACCCGAGCACCGATAGCCTTGCGCAATCCGATTTCGCCGCGCCGTTCTGTAACGGCAACAATCATGATATTCGTAATACCTAGAGATCCCACCGCCAGCGCCACGCCGCCCAGGATCGCCAGAAAGGTGGAATACAGATTCGCTTGCTGCGACCGTATTTCACTCATTGCGCTGGCACTCGATACGGTAAGCGGAAAAGGCAGCACCGCTGCCAAGCGCACGCGCATGCCATCAACGAACTTGGATACTGCAACACTAGCACGCGGACGAACCAGCAATACGAAACGCTCAGGATCGCCAGTTAACCGATGCACACCCTTTAGATTGACCAATATCGCTCGGTTCAGTTGAAAGGTTTGAATCAAGTCTGCACCAACATTGTTTTCCAGGACGCCAATGAGTATTCCGCTTTGACCGCAGATATTGATCAAGGAGCCAATATGCAAATCAGGCCGAATTTTACGCAACTCCTGCATTGCCTTTGCACCAAGGACAATGTTGAGCGCATCCCCTTCAGACGGTGAGAAGAAGCGACCATCCGCCAATTTCAGCGACATCGTCTGTTGCAACTGGTGGGTCGCTCCCAGAAAGTCCAATGCGACTTCCTCACCTGGTAACCCACCACAGTGAACCGGACTGATAACCGGCGCAATGTCTGACGACTCCGGCATTGCATTCAAAAAAATGCTGATTTCCGTCATGTGCCTGAACATGGTGCCAGCCATGGACGGGGCTGGCGGAGGAAGATTGTCCAAAGCCTGAAATGGGAGTCTGTTGATGGCGCCTCCTTCCGGTTCGATGGTCACCACATCGTTGCCGAGCGCGGAAAGCAAGGTCATCGATTGAGTTTCAACGCTTGCGCCAATCATTAGCATGGAAACCACCGAAGCAATGCCGATGGCAACACCCAAGACGGCAAGCATCACGCGCTTTCGCGAGGCCAGCGCAGCCTGCCAGGCAAACAGGCATGCGAGGCGCAAGCGCATGCGCCAGTGCTCTGGCAAAAGGGTTTTTCTAGTAGCCATTACGCTCAATGATGACGCCATCCTTCATAAGGATTTGCCTTTTCATCGCTTTTGCAACGCCATGGTCATGCGTCACCATAATAAGCGTAGAGCCGACTTCGCTTGTGAGTTCCAGCATTAATTCAAGAATGCGCCCTCCCGTTGCCGAATCCAGGGCGCCCGTCGGTTCGTCAGCCAGCAATATCTGCGGTTTTCCAATGAGGGCGCGCGCCAGAGCCACACGTTGCCGCTCGCCCCCCGACAGTTCGTTGGGGCGATGAGTCATTCGATGTCCGAGCCCCACTAGCTGCAACATATCTGCTGCCGCGTCCGTCGCAAGCTGGACATCTGCGCCACGATACAACAATGGCAAAGAGGCATTTTGCAGACAGTTCAAATAAGGGACCAAGTGACACTGCTGGAATACAAAACCCAGTGCGCGGTTACGCAAATCGGCACGCTGGTTTTCGTCAAGATCGACAACGTTCTGCTCGCGAAAAAAATAACTGCCGGATGAGGGTGAATCCAGCATGCCCAGAATATTGAGCAAGGTAGACTTGCCGGACCCGGAGGCCCCCACGATGGCGAGTGTTTCGCCTATCTGAATGTGCAGATCAATCTCGCGCAACGCCAGAACCGCATGCACACCCTGCGCATAAGTGCGCGATATGGCGCGCAATTCCAGCAAAGGCGGCAAGATTTCAGTACTCGCCATCGTCCGTGACCTTGAACAAGTCCCGCAACCATGCCAACGGACGCGACGAGGCAGACGCGGACTCCGCTGCGACGGCACCCTCCACCCATACTTCTTCATGTTCATTGACGCCCGTACGCGCAATCGCCCGATCGGCCGCCATTTCAATTATCTCGAGTGAGCGACGCACCTTGCGTGCATTGTTCTTCTCGCGTACCCATGCAAATGGGCGGTTCGCGCTATCCCACCGGATTGCACTGACCGGCAACTCAAAAGCTGCGCCATTGAACTCCCGCACAACACTTATTTCCGCCGATGCGCCAAAGTACACTTTATTCCCTGAATCCTTCGACAAGGCCGACGATGTCTCATTGATGCGCACCAACGCATCGAATTCACTGCCGCCGCCCGCCGAACGTTCCGTACCGGCACCGTTCCGTTTGGCAAGTACTGAAACATATTCAACCGTGCCGTCAAGGCTCGTATCCGGCAAGGCCTTCAACCGAATCTGCGCCGCCTGACCAGTCCGAAGCTTGCCAACATCACTCTCATTGACGGACATGCGGACGAAAGTCGCATTCAATTCGCCTATCGAATAGAGGACATCACGGCCGGTAACCGGCGAGCCTTGCCTGAAATCTTTACTCTCGCCCCCCCGGCTCGCGTCTGCCGCAGGCGGAGCCAACAAGATGCCGGAAATCGGGGCAACCACTACAAGCTGGTTAAGCTTTTTCTTCAATGAATCGAGCCTGTTACGCTTGACAAGCAATTCCAGTTTGGATGCACGCAACATCTCAGGTAAGAATTTTTTACGGATCGCCGCCATTTCTTCTTCCGAAGAAGCCAGCTGATCATGGGCATTGCGCTGTTCGTTTTCAACCGACTCCAGTTCGCTACGCGCAACCACGCCGTGTTCAAAAAGCGCTCGGGTCTCCACCGTGCGCTGATCAAGCTGAACGGCCATGCCACGCTGTATGGCATTACGGCGCAACGCGGCGCGTAATTCCGAATTTGAACTTTCATTCAGTGCGCGCGCTTCCTGCTCGCTACGAATCGTTGCCACTTCAGCTTCGTATAACTGGTTGCGCGCTTCGCTCGCGTCAATCTCCAGCAAGCGCTGCCCCTTCGTGACAATGTCTCCCGCTCTTGCATGGATTTTGACAATGGTGCCATCTGTCGGTGCAAGAACATCAATTGTTTGTGCCGGTACAACAACGCCTTGCAAGACCAGAGGCTGCTGAAACTGTTGACGGGTTACCTTCACCCAATGGCCGCCGGACAATTGCGCAGCGGCCGAACCGGCATAGAGCCACCCCATTGCGCCAAGAATGAGACAAGTCACCGCGCCACAAACAAGAATCGGGCGAGGTATCTGCCGATAATGAGGAAGTTTTAACATACCGATAATTTTCCGATGCCAGAAAGTCCGGGCTAACGCGCGGCCCAGGTAGATAACAAAGTTCCCATGGCGCGTCTTAGCACAAGGCCTGCGTTGAATACTTCAAATCTGATTTGCACCAGCGACAATTCCGTCTGCCGCAAATTGTCTTGCGCTACTGACAGATCCGCTGCAGAACTGCGTCCGGCACGGACTTTAAGCACTTCCGCGTCAAGCTGTACACGCGCCAACTCAACTGAACGTTCTGCAAGATCCACTTGACGCTTCACGAATTCATATCGATTAAAAGCCTCTCCTGCCTCTGTAGAAATATCGCGCTCAGAGGCGGCCAACTGGATTTCGGCTTTCTTCAAATTCAGTTTGGTGTTGCTAAGAGCAATCTTCTGTGGGGTGCGGTCAAAGGGAAGTTCCATCGCAATGCCAATTGCACGCGACTGGGTTGATCCAGATCCCGCTGCAGCGCTGGAACCGGCAATCTGGCGTCCCAATTCCATTCTGAGATCAACGCGGAACTGCAAGTCATTTTCAGCGCGCAGGATGGCACGCTGTGCCACAACAAGGCCTTCGCGTTGTGCTTGCAGTTCAAAACGGTGTGCAATGGCTTCTTGCACGGCTTCGGATGCGGTCGTCAGTGTCGGACCAGTCAGGTTAAGAAAGCTGTCTTTCAGCTCAATCTGAAGGCCCGATGTCGATACTTGCGAAATGCCGATTGATTTCAACAGCGCACGCTCGGCCACCTTGACATCTTCCTCGCTCTGCGCCAGCGTCACCTGTGCTTGCGTGACGGCCAGATCGCTTTGCAACAACATCATTCGTGGAATCCTGCCGGCTTGCTCCAGCAATACGTTAATGCGCGCAATCTCACGTGCACGTTCCAATGCCGATTCATCTACACGCACCTTCATCCGCGCCAATTCGAGACCGAAATAAGCTTGCACGCAGTTAAAGATCGTATCCTGCCGCACTTGCAGCGAACTCAGGTTGGATGACTTGAGTGCCGATGCGGCATCTTTTTCGTCGATGGTGGCAATGGCGCTGCCTGCGTCACGCGCCAACGGGATACTGACGCCAACGAGTTGTGTGCTGCTGCCCAATACCACGCTCTTGGACGCCGTGGCATTGAGCACCATCCCATTGCGTAGCTTCCATGCGCCGGTAAGGTCGGTATTGACTTCATTGGTCGCGCCTGCGCCCGATATCGTGTTGCGCTGAATTTTGGGCGCAAGTGTCAGCAAAGGAGAAAATTGATGTGTTACGGCGGCAAGCTGATTTTCCGACGACTGCAAATCCAGCGACGACACTTCAATTTCCAGGCCCCGTTGCATGGCGAGCGTCACTGCCTCGTCCACACCGAGGCTCAGTATCTGTGCGGATGCGGCCTGAGGGGGGTACAAGCGCGCAATGCGCGACGTGTCAATTTCCGTTGTGATTTTCAAATGCCGGCCTGCTGACGGCGTATCGACATCAGACCGTGCGCCCTCTACACCGATCATTGTGCTTCCTGCATCGCTTGTCCGGACAGCGGCATTGGACGGCGCGTGGTTGACAGGCATGGCTGCTTCATCAGCCAATACCCATGAGGGCCACAAGCCGCATCCGACTGCAAAGCACAATCCCAAGCGAACAGCTACCATCACAGGAGACTCCGTTCTTATGCTTTATGGCCGCCTGAAAACCAATCGGCCGTATTGCCGCGCTCCTCAATGGTTCCAGATCGGGCGCATGGATGAAGGCCGGTCCGCTCAACGTGAATGCGTCATCTTGCCATGCTGCAACAATATAATAACTTGGGAAACGGTTTTTTTGGTGCTAGGAGTCTGTCGGACTCAGGATTTTCGATTTAAATGACAGCACGTCGGCAAT
>CBINHE010000031.1:0-41790 GCA_966250375.1 uncultured Oxalobacteraceae bacterium | reverse complement strand
TCGACATGGCAGCACCTTACAGCAAAAGGTGTTGCACTTGGTTTTTGAGAACGCCGTGTATTTTAATTAATCGCCATCGTACTGCAAAATCAGCATCGCCCTTCGGCATCGCAATCACGCAATGCATATGCTCAGGCAGCACAACCCACGCATGTCTCGTAAAAGGATGCGCCAAACGGACAGTTCGAACCGCAATTACTGATCTTACGCAGAACCCATGATGCAAACGCTCTATATGGTTAAGCCTTGCAGTTGGCCCAACAGAGGGGCGGCATAACGTGAATAAAAATTTTCAACAAGAAAAATGAGAACCTGCCAACTATTTTTGTTGCGGCTTCAAACAGCCGCGTTCATGAGCATCACCGCATTGCTTTTGAGTCTCACTTCCTCGGCTACCGCAGCCCGAAATAGTGATCCGACGATCGTTCAGACTGATCTTGGCGCAGCACGCGGCATATACCGCAATGGAGTGCTTGAGTTCCGCGGCATCCCTTATGCAGCGCCGCCCTCCGGTGATCGGCGTTGGGCCCCTCCACAACCGGCCACGCCTTGGACCGGAGTACGCGATGCGAGTAACTTTGGCAGCGCCTGCCCACAGGTAGCGCGATTCGGGCTCACCGAGGCGAGCAATGATGAGGATTGCCTGTCGATCAACGTCAGCGTGCCAAAGGGTGTGAAGGGTGGCTCAAAGAAGCCCGTATTCGTCTGGGTCCATGGCGGTGCGTTTGTTGGCGGTTCCAGCAACCTGTACCGGCTGGATGCGCTGGCGCGTAGCGGCGTGGTGGCTGTCACGTTCAATTACCGCGCCGGTGTATTCGGTTTCATGCCGCACCCTGCGTTCGATGCTGCCTACAACGGCGGTTATGGGCTCGAAGACCAGCGCGCCGCCTTGCGCTGGGTACAGCGAAACATCGCTGCCTTTGGGGGAGATCCCGATAATGTCACATTGGCGGGAGAGTCGGCTGGCGCAGGGTCGATATGCCAGCATCTGGCCTCCCCCGAGCATGTTAAAGGGCTGTTCCACAAGGTCGTGATACAGAGTGCGGGCTGTTTGCAGCCCATGCCCACCGTCAAGCAGGCACAGCAAGCAGGCTTGACCGTTGCCGCCGCTGTTGGCTGCAAGGATGCGGCCACAGCCTTACAGTGCCTGAGACAGGCGCCACTGAAGGCACTGCTTGATGCCGGAACGGCAATGGCAGGCGATGCCGTGATGGCCTTCGCTCCGACCGTAGGATCGCAAACCGTGCCGCGCAGTATGGCCGATGCCTTCAAGATCGGCAAAGTGATGAAAGTGCCCATGCTCATGGGTGGCACACGCGACGAACTCAGGCTCTACGTGGCATATGACCAGCAGGCGGGCCGCAAGGTCACGCGCGAAAACTTTATGGAAAAACTGCGCACGCTCTACGGCTCAACATCCGAAGAACGCCAACGCCAAGTGCCGGAGCAAGTCGCTCGCACCTATCCCTTGACCGGCGACATCAACCCGCCCACGCTGCTCGGTTCGATCATGTCGAATTTCAACCCTACGGTCGGCATCAACAACTGCCTGTACTTGCATACCGCGGATGCATTCTCCCGTTACGTGCCGGTATATGAATTTGAATTTGCAGATGCTAACGCGCCGGTACTTGGCGTAGGCATCCCGGCGCAACCTGATCCGGGCATGGAACTGGGCGCTGTTCATTCTTCAGAGATCAACTACCTGTTCCCGCGATATTCGAACACTTCACGAATCGACGCTCCCGAGCTGGCCCCCGAGTCACAAAAGCTGGCGGACCAAATGGTCGCTTACTGGACGAGCTTTGCCAGCACCGGCGTGCCCGCAGTGCCCAAGTCGCCAGCCTGGCCGAAGTACAGCAAGCCGAACACAGTAATGCTCCTGGAACCGGGCAAGACAGGCTTATACAACGCCAGTCAGCAGCACAAGTGCGAGTTCTGGAAGTTGATGTACCCGGAGCGTCTTGGGCCTTTTTAATGAGAGCGCATCAATCCATCGCACGCTAACGCCCCCCTCTGTTTTAGCCTTTTTCGCAGGAGGTCGATGTCACCCGCTTGTCGTGCATTATTCCTGTGGATTTTCAGGCAATCGCCCGACCGTCAGGTCGGCCAGCAAGACCTCCGTCCTCGCCTCTTCATCGATTGCGCGACCACAAGCCTGCATCGCAGCAGCCAATTCCACATCCCAATCGACGTGACACATGTCCGCGCCCAAAACGCGCTGGCGCTCATCGACCTCACCCGCAGCGGCAAGATAATCCTGCGCCCGGTAACGCCATGGCTGCGCATTGAACTGGCGCATGACCCAATTGCCAATGCGCACACCCGGCCAATCGAAATCGCCGTGATAACACAGGCGCGCGCCGGCTGCGGCGAGCTGCGTCAGTAGTGTGCGCTGCGCCGCCGACGGCATGCCGTCGGTGCATGCCAGCGGCGCGCAATGTTCGCCCAACGCATCAGCAGCGATGGCAACGAGGTTCGGGTTTTCACACACGAATACCGTGCGCTCCGCAACATCCCAAGACGGCGGCGCGCGCAGCAATTCTCGCAGTGACAAATAGCCCGGTTTGCCGTGCGCAAGAACAACGCCGACGGCAGGCAGATTCAGAAATAGCGCGGGCCGGGCCAGTTCATTGATCAGCACGCCGGCATCGGCCCATATCGCACGCGCGGTTTCTTCGTATTGCGTATCGTCTGCCTCGTCGCGATTGCGCTGTCGGCGCAGCACGGCCAGCACCAGCGTGGCGACGGGCCTGCCGGAATCGAGCGCGTGCGCATCGCCGAGCACTTCAGCTGCCAGCCGCGAGCGCACGATTCCCGCCGCCGGCAAGCGCAGCAGCACGCATTGCGCCGCTTCGCATAGCTGGGCGGCGATATCTGGATCGTTGTGCGCCAGCCGCTTGAGCAAACCCAGGCCCGTGGCATCCGCCAGAAAAATCGCCAATTGCGCCGGGCAAGCGCGGCGCACGCCATCCCATCGGTCCTGCAAAGAGGCGCGCTCGACGGCGCGGTTCGTGATCGGCCCGTCGAGTATTTCCAGCGCGTTGTGCAATGAGTCGGCCAGCCCGCCGTGGCGCAATGCCGCATCGAGTGCGTCGATATCGATGCGCATGGAGGCGGCTTGCCGCAACGGACGGCCCAGCAAGCCGGCCAGCGCCGCACGCTCAGGCTCCGACAATTGCGTCAGTGTGACGATGCCGGCTCCGGCGCCGCGCTCGTAACGGCTGCGCAATCGCGCCCGAAGCGCACGTAGTTGAGCGCCGCCGAGCAGGCGTTGCAACCGTTCGCAGCCGCTCATGCCAGCGCCGGAAAACGCCGCGCGCCATCCGCTTCGGCGCGCCGCGCGCGACCGTCCCAAGTCCAGCGCGATACGTACACTGCGTCGATGCCCTCCTGTCGCTGCAACTGGCAGATCGACACGCCGGGCAACTCGGCATAGCAGGCCCACTCGCGTTCGCTGGTCATCACGAAGTCGAGGTCGAATTCACGCACCAGCGCCATGCAGTGCGCGCGCGCCGCATCGTCGATGCCGGCGAAGGCTTCATCGAGCAGCACCAGGCGCGGCGCATAGGCATAGTCGCCGTGGCTGTAGAAACTGGAGACGGCGGCGAACAGCGGCACCGTGAGTCCCAGCGCGCGCTCGCCGCTGGATGCCGGGCCGGACAACGGACGCCATTGGCCGTCCTGCCAGCGCTGCACGCGGAAACGATGCCAGCGTCGGTAGTCCAGCGCGCGCGAAAGCATGTCGAGCAAACTGCCGCCACCATCGGCATCGGCGCGCGCGCGTTCGGTGGCGATACGGTTTTGCAGCATGTCGCCGACCACTTTGCGATCGTCCGCCGACCATGCGTCGGCACTGGTATTAAGCAAACGTTTACGCGCGGCTTCCAGTCCGACCGGTGCGCCTTCGCTGCCTTCGGGCAAGGGCTGCCAGACCAGGCGAAAACGCACGCCGGTCGAAGTCGGCCGTTTTTGCAATTCGGCGTTGATGTTGGACAAGCGCCGCTCGGAATCCTGCAACAACCGTTGCACGGCGGCGGCGACTTCCGCCTGCAAATGATTTTCCAGTACTTCGCGTTCGCGCTTGGTCAGCAGTTCGCGGCGTTGCCCGATTTCGTCGGCGATGCGCGCCTCGATCAGGTCGGGGCGCTCCGGCCGGTTCTGGTAAATGATGGCGACGATCAGGCCGTAGTCGCTGGTGTCGGCCTGCGCCTGGTGACCGAGCGCGGTCAATGCGCGCTGTAGTTCGGTGTAATCGGTGGAGACCGCATTCTGAATGCGCGTCCAGTCGGCGTCCTCGGCCTGGACATCTTGCAACAACTGCTCGGCACGGCGCGCCAGCGTCAGCGCCGCATCGATGGTCCACGGCGCACCTTGCTCGGGCTGTTCCAGATCGGGCACGGCGAGCGCCAACAGACCGGTTGCGGCGAAACCCTGCACGCCGGCAATCGCCCGCTGCCGCGCGGCACTGCGTTCTTCGAGCAACGCGCCGCTGTCTTCGACGCGCTGTTCGTTGCGCGCGCGTTGTTCGCCGATTTCACGCAATGATTCATTTTCGGTTTTCAGTTTCTTTTCGCCGTCGATCACGGCTTGCCGCGTCGCTGCCAGCCGCTGCATCAATTCCTCGACCTTGACACCGACCGATGCGCGCAGCACTTGCAGGCGCGCCGCGATCTCTTCGGCGACGTTCTGGCGCTCGGCCAGATGTTCGGTGTGCGCCAAGACATCGGCGCGCGCCTCGGCTTCGCGATTGCGCTGACGATCGAATTCCGGCAGCGCGTGCCGCACGCTCTGTGCATCAAGCATCAGCGATTGCAGCGCGCGCTCGAATTCACTTAGCGCGTTTTCGATCTGCGCCAGCGCTTGCGGCGCGGTCGGCAGGCGCAAGTCCTCGGCATCGAACGCCAGCGATTCTCGCGCATCGCGCCAGCGCCGCTCGGCCGCGATCAGGCGCACATCGGCCTGCGCCAGCTTTTCAGCGGCGATGCGGCGCTGCTTTTCAAAACCGACCGCATCGACTTGCGCGGCGCGCAATGCATCATCGGCCGGCGCCTGTTCCCATTCATCGCTTGCCTGTTGCCGCTGTTGTGCAACCTCTTCCTGCTGTTGCCGCACCTCTGTCAATTGCATGTCGATCGCGTCGATGGCTGCGTCCACTTCGATCAGCCGCCGTCGGCGCGCCGCCTCGCGTGCGGCAAAGCCAATGTATTCGGCCGTCGGTTTGCTCCACGCGCCGCGCGCCGGGCCCACTCTGAACTGGCCCGATGGCGCTATCCACGCTTCGGCGGAATCGGCATCGGTGTCGCCGCAAGCGATGCTGCGCAACAATCGCGTGACAACCTCGGACGCAACGACGGCACCCTCCGCCGGCGTGAGCCAATAGGTCAACGACGCAGGCCGTCCGTGGCGCTCGACTAGCAAGGTATCGAAGGTGCCGGCAGCCAACAGCGTGCCGTCCGGCGCCACCCACGCATCGAGCAAGCCGGACGCTTCGAGCGCGGCTTCCAGGCCGGCGCGTTGCGTGTCGGTCACGCGCTCGCGGAATTCGATCAATTGCCACAGCGGCGCACCCGGCCTGTCGCTACGCGTGTCCGCACTACGCTGATACGGTACCGGCGGCATCTTGTTCTTGCCGCGTTCGAGCCGCTCGCGCTCGCTGTGCAGAATGGCGCGTTCGGCATCCAGAGTGCGGTATTGCTGGCGCAGTTCGGCATCGCGCTCGGCCAGGCGCTGACTTGCCTGCTGTTGCGCGCGATGCAACGCGATGCGTGCCGGGTTGTCGCCGTCGAGGCTGGCGACCCACTCCGCCAATGCTGCCAGCATGGCATCGGCGCCAGCAATTTGCAATTGGCGCAAGCCGGCGCAATGACGCTGCCAGCCATCGAGCACTGCGACGCCGCAGTGCTCGACCGCGCGTTCGGCTGCCGCAACCTGTAATGCTGCGTCTTCCAGCTCGTCGACGCGCTCGTTGCGCTGGCGCTGCTCTTGCGTGTGTTCGTGTTCGGCGCTTTCCAGTATGCGCAAGCGCCGCTGCAATTGCGCCAGATGCGTGCGGCGCCGGGCAGCCAGATCGCGCAGCGCTTGCTGTTCAGCGCGGAACTGCGCGGTATCGGCTTGGGCCAGTTGCTGCGGCTCGGCAAACAACTGTGCCGCCTGTGCATAGTCATCGGCATCAGCGATGCCGGCACCCTGCGCAAACGTCGTGGCCTGCACCAGCGTTGCGGCGAGCGCCTGTTGCGCATGCGCTGCCTGTGCCGCGGATTCACGCGCAACATCGGCCTCGCGTTGCAGACGTTGCGCGGCAATGTGCAGCGCGCTCTCGGCGGCGCGCACATCGCGTTGGCGCTCGTCCGCATTGCGTTCGGTTTCTTCCAGCCGGCGCGCATCGCGCATAACCGGATCGGCCTGCAATTCTTCCAGCGCGGCGCGATCGCGCAGCAAAGCGCCGCTCAGTTCCTCAACCAGTTGCCGACGTTCTCGCTCATTCTGCTGCGCTGCTTCGAGCGCCGCCTTCGCCTCGTTCAAATCACGGCTGGCATGATCGAAAACGCTTTGCGCGCTGCGCAGGATACGCGCTTCGCGCCGCGCCCGAATGCTGGCATACACGCGATAGCGCCGGTTGAACTGTTCGATCGCCTTGCGCAATGCGCTCAACTCGGCCAGTTGCTGGCGGTACTCCTCCAACTGGCTCATCGCATCGGCCACGTCGCCCAAGAGATCGGCGGACAACGGCGGCAACGCTTCGGTCAGCGCATCGGACAAACTGTCTTCGTTGGGCCGCTTGGACAATTGCGGCTGGCGCAACTGGATCAAGGTATCCATCAGCGCGCCATAGCGCACTTCACCGAGATGAAACAGCCGCTCATCGACCGCGCGGCGATAAGCGGCGGCCGTGTCGAAAATCCGGCCGCAACCATTCAGTGCATCGTTCAGACGATCCCTTGTCAACACAGCGCGCTGCGGACTGATCAGCCAGAAATCCCGTCCATGCCGCCGGTTCTCGACCAGGAAAAACCAGCTATCGACACTGGCGCGCGCAGCCGCTGCCGCCAGTCCGCAGCCGAGCGTTAGATACGCCGCCTGGCCCTCCTCGTCGATACGGCCGAATTCGATCCAGGTATAACCGATGCGTCGCTCATGCTTGCCAAGCAGCAGGTTCCACGCCATCTTCTTGCCGGCGTCGCCGTCCGGCTCAATGCGCGACGATTTGAGTTGCGCGTCGAACAGGAAGGGCAAGGTCAGCGACAGCACCTTGGATTTGCCTGTGCCGTTATTGCCGCGCAATAGCAGATGGCCGTCGCGGAACCAGAATTCCTCGCTGTCGTAATGGAACAATTCGATCAAGCCGGTGCGTAGCGGTTGCCAGCGGCGTTGCGTGGGTTCGGGTAGCGATGGCAGCGCGGGAAGCGGCGCTGGCGGCGCGTCATCGTTCAGGAGTTCGGTCATTGCGCTCTATTTTTTCCACAACCCGGCGTCAACCAACCGCCGCACCAGCGCGCTGCGTTTGCCATGCCGTTCCATGAAACCGCGCAGCGCGAGGTCGAATGCATCTCGTTTGGATACGAGCGCATAGGCATCGGCGAGATCGACGATCGCGCGCTTTGCTTCATCGTAAGCGGACGCAATGCCGCGTTCTGCCTGTTGATGGATCGCGTTCCAGCAACGATCGAAATCAACCGCAAGTGTCGCAAGATAAGCCTCGCGTTTCTTTCGCTCCCTGGCTGCTTGCCGGGCACGCTCTTCTGCTTCGTGTTGCAGGCGCCCCTTCTCCGCTTCCGCTGCGATCTCCCACAACTCGCTCACCCGACGCCGCTTTCCGCTCGAAATAGCGCTCTGTACATGTTCCTTTTGCCAAGAGAGAAAACGCGACTTGATTTGCCGTTCGGCCTGCTGCGACTGGCCTTGCAACAGTAGCTTGAGAACGGTGCGCATGTCGTCGGCAGACTGTTGCGTCAGCCAGGCATTGATGCCTGCCTCAGCGTCAGCACTTGATTCCGCAATAACCGTGCTGCCCGCCGCAGCCGCTGCCAGAAGATCCGGATCGATTTCCAGAAATTCCGCCAGTGCCTGCTGTGACGCGGATAGTTGTGACATGTCCGACGGCACTTCCGGCTCCATCGCTTCGTCGTCGACTTCACCGGAAGTAACACCCGCCAGCCAGCCGAGATAGAGCGGACGCAAATCGCCGCGCAGCAATTCGTCGCGCAAGGGCACGAGACGCCCCATCCAGCCGCGCCCGTCCTCTATCTCGAAGCGCTCGTAGTCTTCACTCTCGTTAAGCGACCAATCGATGATCCAATGACTGCCAGCGTCGTCGACGGTTAGAGCGTTCTCTTCCGTCGCATACTGTATCAACTCGGCCTTGCGGAATACGGAATGCGGAACTCGCAGCGCCAACCGGCAACTACACCAGTTGGCGACATAGATGAAGGCGTCGAAATAACGCCGCATCCAGTCAGCGGGATCGCCTTTCAAATCACCCCAGTTATATTCGTTGACGAAGCTCGTCGGCGTAATCGCCGCGCGCGAGGAACGGGAGCGCAGTGCCGCCATTTCTTCTCGTGTCAGCGGCCGGTCGATGGCGACAAATTCGTAGTATTGGTATTCGCTCATGTTTCTTCGTTACTCTGCCTGACAGCCCTGAATTCAGAATCGTCGCCCAGATGAATGAATATCTGGCCGACGAGTTCCCCTTGTTTGATTTCCGCCCAGCCCCTGCCGCTGATTTGATCACCCTCATCGCAACCATCCCAGGTAAATTCCAGACGTGCATCCTGCACCCGCCAATCCATCTCGCCTTGAACCAGACCAAACTGGAAATTGCCCAGGCGCTTTTCGTTAAACGTAAAATGACCCGGAACTTCCATATCCACGTAGTCTTGATCCCACACTTTCATCCAGACGATTCGCCACGTTCCGATGAAAGGACTTTCCTGTTTTCGTTTCATGTTATCTGCCTTTTCTTCAGCGTAATGCAGTGCCTTTTTGAATCGGTCGTGTATTGCGACAACGCACACTCATCGTGGAACTGCCGAAATAATTCCTGTTATTGGTCGCGTGCATCTTCACGCTCTTCCATGTTAGTCACGAAGCGGACAATGTCATTGATCCTGGTAGAGCTGGGACCGCTCAAGCCGTCGCCATAACGCGGATCGTAATGCTCGCAATACTGCGCGGCAAGGCGATAACCGTCGGATGGCGAGTGGGAATACCAGAGATAGATGCGCAATCCCTCCTCTATCAGAAACAGGTTGCGATTGTAGATGATGCGAACCGCACCCCATTGCAAGTTTTTGTACTCGTTCTGGAATGCCTTGAGGCGGTGATACAAATCTTCTGCTGCCTTCCGCGGAATTTGCGGATCATAAATTTCAACGCCTTTCAACAAAGCGCGGGCCTCGCGAAAAAGAGCGGTCGCCGCCTCTTCCGTCTTTTCCTTGGAGGTGGAAGCGCGCTTGGCGATGAACACGGCAAATGAAGGAAGGCGTTTGTCGCTTTGTTCAAACCATTTTTTCAATACCGTCAAACGGGTAAGTGCAGCGGAACCGGACTCTTTGATTTGAGAGACGATTTTTCCAAGCTTTTCTGGAGTATTGGTACGCATGGAAGGACGGAGAAAATTGAATTTTGTTGATAACCAAGAATCCAGATGCCTTGCGGCGGGGGTAACCGGCAGTCTAAACTGGCCGACGCTTTCTATAGAGATTTGGGTGCGTCATTCCGGTAAAACGTACTCGGTGAACCTTGGATTAATTACTTCCTCCAAGAAATACTTTTTCTCCGATGCCAGTCCCAACACCCCCTCCCCCGTAACCACTGCTGTGCCCAGTGTGGATTGAAACTATATGCTCTGCCTCAATCATAGCAACACGGTAAAGCGCCTCAACCGACCGTTGCCAGCCTATGATGGATTAAACACGGCTTTAGACTCGTGTCAAAATATAATGAGCGCTTCGGGCTAGCGTAATCTCTTCCTCACTCATTTACTCTATTCATCACTCATGGACTTCAACGACGACAAACACCTCGACATTTGCCAAAACATCGAGGTCGGACTCAAACACCAGTATGAGATCAATCCGCACCTGACAGACTCGATCTGCATCCTCGCGCTTGACAATGCAAAGATCGCCATCAAGCAACAGTTTGGCTATGCCCGGAACGAGAGCGTCTCACACGCTCCTGAAACCAAGGGCGTTATTGATTGGTGTGTTGCAGTGGGCTTGGAACACATCGAAGAAACCAATGGCCTGACTCTAAAAGAATACGTCGCCACGATCGAAAAAGTCAGGCGTTCAGTTGCTCGCCATGCCAAGGATGGCAGCAGGGGCTACTATGAATTCATCCAGAACTTCCTGCCATAACATGACGCAGCAAGACACTCTCGATAAGCGGCAAGGCGCATTTGGTATTGACGCCCTGCCAAGTACGTCCTGCGGACTTGGCGCCAAAATACTGTGAGAAACAAAATGCACGATCTCACATTGTTTTCGGGGAGCTGCTGCGCGAGAGGACTGTAGGCTGGGATGCAATCCCAGCAAAATGCCATTCACACTCACACATGAGTCAATATTTGCTGGGATTGCATCCCAGTATCTACGGTCCTCGTTAGGAGTCGGCTTGAAGACCAAAATAACTGGCCTTACGGCGCAGATTTCCATAGCCACCTAGTTTTGTGACTGATCTGGAATCCTTTACCCGACTTCAGATTTACGTAGAACGCATTGCCAGTCGTTTGATTCAGATTGCTTGCAATGGCATGCCTGACTTGCTGCCAAGTGACAGTCGACCGTGGCGACAGCACCACGCTCGTTTTTGTCTTCAGATCACTCAATTTGCCTAGTTTTCCAAGGGCTGCCTAGTTTTCCAAGGGCGGCAAGCATTGCACTTGAATTTGCGGGAACTGGGTTGTCCCAAGAAATGAAGTAATGCCATCCCTTAACTTCTGATATCAGCATGCAATCCCTCTCTGTTTTACATTTGGCGAAACAATGATTGTCTTCGCGTGATGGGAGGTTTTAGAAACCGGCAAATGACAACTCGAAGCCTAACGTCTGAATTCACCTGCCTGCGCGGCTTTTCGCGCAGGTCCGGTGGAATGATGGGTTAGCTTTCTTGGTAGTCATTTAACCACCTTAAGATTTCGTCGTAATCGGCGAGCGTCATATCCCATTTGCTAGCGGCTTCGTTTTCCACAAACCCCTTGGCTCCTGATGTGAAGGTTGAGGTGGTGGCCAGAATTGTCTTGTTTGGCCCATCCTTTGTATTCATTACCCCATGTAACGCTCGGACGATTTCAACGCCCACCTTGTTGTTCTCTGCATAGTGCTTGCACTCGATGAAGTACTTGCTTTGAATCCCGAGTCCGTCGGTGTGAACGGCGATAATGTCTTTTCCTCCGTCTCGGGTTTTCTTCGTTAAGTCAACCACGAATCCTTTTGCCCGAAACACTTCCGCAACCACCTCTTCAAACTCCCTTGGGGAAAGATCGCGCAGTAAATATGGGCTGATCTTTAGGGCGGAAACCAGTTCCGGGATTGACTCGTAAAACTGAAGTACATCCTCTGCGCTATAGATTTCACGCAAGTATTCAAACCCCGGCTCACCAACTGTCTGCGCGCCTGACGAGTTGTTTAAGACAAAGTTCAGGCACTCAACGGGATATTCCGAGGCTTCAAAGGCCAATGAAATCGGTTGGTCGCACTTGGTGCACTCGAACTCGTAGGTGATTCCGTAAATACTTTCAGACCCCATGGAACGTTCTGAGCCTCCGATGCCTTCGATTTCGAAATCATCAACAGAAATTTCTGCACCGTCACCGCAAGTGGTGCATGTGTATTGGATGGTTCCTGAAAATTTCCACACGTTGAGTATCTCCGTAAAAGCTAACGGGCGGGCGCGATAGCGACCGTCCCACTTGAGCGCTATTTTATTTATATGCGTCCATGATGATGTTCGTCTTGTAGATCCGCATATGTGCACGCCCGGACGCTCTCACGCCGAGCGCCGCAGTTGACTAATTCTTCCACGTGATGAACTTCGTCCGCTTCTTCATAACAGCACACTAGCCACCGAGCATTGGGGGCGCACGCAGCCAACTTGCTGAAATATGGCAAATCAATTTTGTTGAGCGAATGACCAACTACAATGATTTCGCTGACGTAACCTACAGAATCGAAGAACTCGCGATTCTTCTCTAGCACTTCACTCACAGGCTTTTGAAGGGCATAAAAAGGATACTTAGCCGCACCTTCAGCGTCAGAGAACATGGTGCGGTTACTGTCGCCGCTCTCATCTAGTTCGGGCTCCTCTTCCATGGTTTCGCCATGCCCAAAAATCAGATCATCAAACTTGTCAGCTCGTCCGTGTACATGAAATACCCATTCATCACTTATCCCATATATAGATTGGAGGGTAGATGTGTAGTTGAAGGTGATGAATCTGGCGTCCTGAGGGAAGGCCAGCTTTATCTCAGCAACTGAAATATCGATTTCTTCAACCCACTCCCGGAAGAACTCTCTGATTGCTTCCACATGATGATCAGCTTGCTCAATAAGAGCATCTTCCAAACCATACACTTCGCTTGGTCTAAAGCTTTCGGATGCAACATCTATGTGGTTATGAGCTTCATAGAACTGAAGCCAATCAAAGCAACCGAGGGAGTTTTCAAAGTCACACCACGGTCCCTTATGAGCCACATGAAATGAATAGTAATTCTCAAGCTCGTCGAGCATTTCTTTGGCGAATGCATAGAAGCAATCGTAACCGGTGGGCAGTCCGTGCCACAGATCGAATCCATTCCCTATAATGTAAAGCTTCGCCATGCGCCTCCAGTGCTCACAAGCACATAACGTAGAAGTGAGGGGCGGCCGGAGCGAAGCGTAGGGAACCACAAGCGCAACTTGTAGCCGTCCCTCTCGACTGCCAGATTAGGTGCTTCGTTCAAAATGGTGGCTCGGTGTGTAGATAAACTGGTGCTCTTTTGTGGTCTTGTGAATCGTTCGATAAATTGCATCGACGTTTGTTGTGCAAAGGCGCAATGCTGTGTTGAGCTGATGAATTGAGGCTTCTTTCCCAATTTTTTTATTCACGTAACTCAATTGAGCGATCTTTTCTTCGTCTTGATGAAATATTTCAGAGTTAAACCATAGGTTGATTATTTTCTCATTGCTAACGGGGTGATTAAACACGTTTGACGTATCTGACATATCTAGAAATTCCTTGTGCCACAGTCTGATTCTTGAAATGTAGTTTTTTGCCCACGGATCGGTAGCGCATTTGGATAATATATTAAGAACTCTGAATACGTGAGTCGGCTCTTTCTCGGCAAAGAAAAACCTAAACTTAACTGCCAATAGCTCTATCTCGTCGAATTCTGGGTTGTTTGATGCGAACCCAACAACCTTGTTGCTGCTTTTGTCTATTGTGTATTTCGCAATCGGAGGTTTCGTGCCTTTTAGTGCAAGGCGTAGGCGCTCGGCCTTTTCTCTAAAAAGTGAAAAAGCTCTCAGCTCATCGTCTGTTAATGGTGTGAGTGCACTTTTGTGGCTAACCAAGTATGGAAATATGGTGATGCACATGTAGCACCTACGTAGAAGTCACCGGCGCTGCGCGGCTTTATCGCGCAGCGTCCGTGTGGACTGCCGAGTTGGGCCGTGGAGTTTCACGGCAGCGCTGGTAGGAATGTCTGTAAGGCAGTAGTTACCGCCTGCCGTTTTGGACCCTTCATGAGCCTCACCAAGAGCTTCTTGTACTCACCATTGGCCAGCCCGAGTATTCCTGAAATTCGTGCAGGGAGGCTCTTCCTGTTATATACGCGGAGAAGCTCATCAAGGCTGTTCGACGCAATTGCTGTGTCGAATGCCCTTTTGCAGTCGCCATAGATCACGTCGACGTCAATCCGTCCCAGGGTTACGCCGAGTCCGCCTGTTAATCCTTGCTTGTTGTTAGATGATTTTGAGAATGCGCCCAGCAAATATTGGATGCGCCTTTCCGCCATTGACGATATTTGAAGCTCAAGCTCGCTTGCCAGCGCGGAGCGTATGTATTGTGTGACGTTCTCAACGACTTGGTTGGGATCTTGCGTAAGATGTTCCGCGACAACCCTTACAGCCGACTCGACACAAAATATGTTTTCGATTTCGGCAACAGCAATTGTCTTAATGCCGTGTGTCGACAGGGCTGTAACTTCGTCTGGTCCCCTATAGTCACTGTCAATAATGCCGACAGCATCCATATGATGAAGCGCAGCGTTATTTCGTAGAGCCTTCGTAGATTCGATGACTTTCTCGCAGCCCCCCCTTGGTATGACGTGATAGTTGGGATATGCGATTTGATAAACAGTTACATCGAGACTTCCTGCGTCACCCTCGCAAAACAGGATTTTTTTCCTGCTCCCAATAACCTCAAGAATCATGTTCTCAGGCAGAGATTCTTCGTCCGGAACTTCGTTCCATGTCCAAGCATTGTTGCCGCTGTAAGTCTTGATCCAAATTTTGTTTGCATCAGTCCGCGATGCGGCGAAGTCTAGGTCGTGTGTAATGTAGATAATTGTCTTTGTTTGGCAAAGCTCTTCGACCTTATTCCAAAGTTTGTCCACCAGAGACTTATGAAGGTGAATCTCGGGTTCATCCACAATGACAATGGAATTGTCCGGGGCGCATAGGCATTGGCCTATTAAATACAGAGCGACCCGCTCGCCATCACTCATTTCTTTACCGTGATATTCGGGCTCGTCGGTTTTCTTGACGAGAACCTTTCCGTCGAAGAACTTAATTTCCCGATGGGGCATGATGTCACCCCAGATTTTGACGATAGTATCGATTGGTGCGTCGGCGACGGGAATGTAACTCTGTGATTGCCTAGTTTTTTCGGTGTGCTTTCGATCTCGCTCTGATGATTTGGCAAACAAAAGTGACAACAGTTTGTCGTAGTCGCTAAGAAGAAATGTGGCAGGTGTTCCGCCCCATCGATCATGGATCTTTCTACCGACAGCGGCATGCTGATCTGAACGGCCAAAGATCAAGTCCTTCTCGGCCTGCTCCAGGTTCTTGAGTTGTGCGAACTCAGGGATGGTAAGCGCCTTCTGAGCACTTATTCTATGAACGGTGTACTTGTTTTGGTGACGTTCCTCTATCCAAATACCGAGGCGAGTCTTACCGGAGCCATTCGCTCCGATCAGCACGACGTGACCCGAAGAGTTGATTTCCTCGGGATTGCCGGCTCCAGTTCTATTCGGAAGTTCAATTGCAAAAGTCATTCACAGCTCCTGAAAGGCCCAACGTAATGTATGCCGCAGATCCTGCGGATTAAAACGGCGACTGAGGTATACATTGGCCATGCAAAATCCTTATAAATGGCTTGCCTGCTTGTTTTGCGGCACATGCACTGTGCTTTTACACAGGTATAACAGCACCCGCAAAACCCCGCACACAAGATACCAGAGAAATTTCCGCCAGTCATTCATAAGCCGCCAATGCAGCTCGGCAGGAGGGAAGGGGCGACGACATTTTGCTGGAATGCAATCTCAGCTATCACCGCAACATGCGAACATACCCCCGCGCCCGCATACCCGGCGCCACCTACTTTTTCACGGTAAATCTGGCCGAGCGTCATGGCAATGACCTGCTCATCCGCCACATCGATGCCTTGCGCGAAGCGTTTCGCGTGACGAAGCAGGCGCATCCCTTTGCGATCGAGGCAATGGTGGTATTGCCTGAGCACTTGCATTGCCTGTGGCGCTTGCCGCCGGACGACAATGACTTTCCAATGCGCTGGCGTTTGATAAAGGCGTATTTCTCTCGCATGCTCCCGCGCGGCGAACGCGTTTCTGCCAGCAGGATGCGCAAGGGCGAACGCGGCATTTGGCAACGACGCTATTGGGAGCATGTGATTCGGGACGAACAAGATTTGCATCGTCATATCGATTACAATCCGGTCAAACATGGGCATGTGGTACGCGCAATTGATTGGCCTTATTCTTCGTTTCATCGCTTTTTGGCGCGTGGCGACTATCCGGCGGATTGGGCCGCGTCGTTGGATGTATTGGATTTTGCGTCGGGTGAATGATTGGATGTTGCTGGGTAGAGTCGGAGAGTGGCGCGGTAGCGGTTAGGCCCAGCATATCTGTTGCCGCCGTAGGTGGAGACATCGATGACTTCCTGCTGAAATGCGAAGTGGCGATACGGGCACTGTCGGCGGCATGCTTATGATGTCTTTTCTTTCGTTTTCAATCTCGGTTCCCCAAGCGCAAATCGCGCCAGCGTCGGTAGCGGCATAACAGTCGTACTTCGTCGCTCGATCAGTCGCAACATCGCGAGCCGGGTCAGCGCATCTTGCGCAAGCGCCTTTTCAGCACCGGGTTCGCGTGCGGACTTGCGCCAATAGCGGCCGTATTCGACGGTTGCTTGCATAAGGAACACGGCGATTTCAGATTCGGCGATCGCACGGCCGGGCTCTTTGCGCCTGATATCTGCCAGGTATTCGGCCACCAGTAACGTGACGTGCGAAGCGGTGCCTTCGGCCGGCAACGCAATGTCGGTCAGATCGCCGCTCTCGTCCACCAGCGCCAGTCCTTCGGCGCGTTGCTCGGGCGCAAGGCCGCTGGCATCGCACAGGCGCGCGGCCAAGGGGCCGCGCTGGTTCTGGAGGTAGGCCCGCATATCGGCATCGAGCTCGTCGAAATACAGCACTGGATCGTCCAGCAGGCGACGCGCCAGATGCTGGCGCATGGCAGTACGCCGGCCTTCGTCGCTGTTCGGCGTGTACTCGTCGACCAGCGCGGCGAGACGCGCATCGAGACTGTCCGGCGCGCTGCCGGCCGGCCAAGTCGAGGGACCGCGCGTGGCCGCCAGCAGACTGGCCAGCACGCGCCGCTGCACGTCGTAGAGGGCATCGCCGGAACGCGCGACAAAGGCATCCTCGTCCCCTGCAACACGATGCAGCACGCCGAGTTCAAGCAGGGTGCGGCAGACGCCGACCAGGTCGCGCCGCTCGTGCTGCGATTCCAGCGTGAATGAAAAGCTGCACTCGATGAGTTCCGGTTCAGCCGCCAGCACAAGCAGCCGTTCACCGAGTGTGCGCAGCGTGATCTGTGGATCGGCACGCTCCAACGCGGCGCATGCAAGGCAGAACAGCACGTAGCGGCGCCGTTCAAAATCGGGCGCACCGCGCGTGGCATCGTGCAAATCGGCGGGCCACTTGTACAGCCGCGCACAGTCGCGCTCGACATGCAGAATCCAGCCGGCCTGATGCGCAAACCATTCGCGCAAGTCGTCGGCATGACGCCGCACCGCGACAAAATCGGGATGCGCGGCAGTCATCAGCGGTCGCATCAGCAGCGCGCGCAAAGCGTCGCGTCGCTCCTGGTCGCGATGCCTGGCAAGCACGCTGGTGAGCTCGTTCATGAGGTCTGCGTCGGCGTGATCGTGATCATGTGATCGCGACCGGTGAACACGCCGAGTTCGGTTTCGATTTCCGCGTGCGAATCGAGGCTCAATGGTTCGAGATAAATTTGCAGAAGACCATCCGCGGTTTGCCGCATGACCGGTTGATCCGGCGAAACCTGTGCCGCCAATGCTTCACCCAGCAGCACCAGAAACAGGCGGAAGGCGTGCGTATCGAGCCGGCGCAGTTCCGACAATCTGGTTGCCGTCCCGGTCACCAGAACCGCGCGCGCAGCTTCGACCTGCGCGCGTTCTTCGGCGATTTGCTGCGCCAGCAATGCGCGTGCCGCAGCACGGTCCTTGACGTGCGGCACCGGACCGCGCGGCGCGATTTCGCCGCGTTCGCGCAGGCGCGGATGAATCGCAACCGCCGGCGCATCGGCCCACGGCGTCGAGGCGGGAACATCTTCAGCACTGAGAAGACTCAAATGGCGCGCCGGATTCAACGCGAACGCGGCGCGCCACAGGCAATGCGCTTCGGCGTTGTTTTCGGTATCGGCAAACCAGCGCGCGAGTACGCGAAAATCGGCTGAGCGGTCGCTGCGTCCGCTGCGCCGTTCGTTCAACGCCGCCACCGCCGCCAGCAATTGCGGAATCGCGGCGCGCGCCTTCGAACGCAGCAGTTCGGATTGCGCCTGGATATGGCCGTCGCTGACGAACCACAGGCGCAGCCCGCGCCAGCGTTCGCGCCAGCTATTCAAGCGCTGCTGCAGCGCGTCGGCCTGTTCGTAAATGTCGCCCGGCGCGGCGTCGCGCGTCTCGCGATTAGCCGCCTGCCACAACAGCGGTTCGATTCGTGGCGCAAGTGCAATGATGCGTTGCGCGATTGCACCGGAGCGACCGACCAGGTCGCCGATAAAGCGTTCCAGATAATCGATCAGGCGCTGCTTGTAGGCCAGCACCGCCTTGACGTCGGCCTGCTGCAACTCGATCGTGCGCGCCACGCCGGCCATGAACGCTTGCGCATTATCGGCTAGTCCTTCGAACACGCGTACCAGGTCGCGCAGCACTTCATGCACCTTGGCGGCGTCCGGCACCGGTTCATCGACCAGCGCCAGCAAGGCTTCGAGCCGATTGAAAATATCCTGGAGCGCAACCGTCTGCAATTCGCCGCGACGTTGCAATGCTTGCGCAAATGTCGTCAGCGCTGCTTCGACCGCCTCGCCGCCGACCAATAGTCGGTACAGAAAGCGTGCGCGGTAAAAATCTTCGATATTGGAAACGCGGGCGGTGTCAGGCTGTGATTCCAGATTGCCCCATTCGGCCAGTTGCGACAGCGCCAGTTGAATCTCTTCAAGCGTGGGCGGTGTGCCTTGCCATTGTGCTTCGAGCTGCACTTCGTCGGGGCGCAAATGCAACCGAAATTGCCGCTTCGCGGCGGCGAATGCTTCCATGATCACGCGGTAGAACTGCGCCTTGTCCGCGCTGACGTGGCGGAACAGATCGCGTGCGGTTTGCGTTGCATCTGCCATTAAAATTCTGCACCAGGCTCTGCGCAAAAACTGCGTTAATGCGAATGCCCGCAGCCAGGTCCTTCGTTGCTTGCTGCGGCTACCGATGCATCACGCCCGCTCTCGCGCGTATAGCCTGCGGCCTCCAGTCGTTCAAGATAGTCTTCCCATAGTTTGACCTGATTCGCACCCAGCCAGTACAGGTAATTCCATGAATAGATACCGGTATTGTGACTGTCGGAAAAATGTGGTTGTACCGCATAGTTGCCAACTGGCTCCAACGCGGTCATGAACACATCGCGTTTGCCGGTCTGCAAAACCTCTTGTCCCTGCCCGTGGCCGCGCACTTCCGCCGAGGGCGAATAGACGCGCAGCAATTCAAACGGCAATGAAAACGTCGCGCCGTCATCGAACGCAATTTCCAGCGTGCGCGATTGCTTATGCACTGTTAGTGCGGTCGGATTTGGTGTCGATTTTGATTCATCCATGGCGATTCATCCTGATAAGGCTGCCATGCAGCGATGGCGATACGGCCGCGTTTATAGCATTTTGTGAATCAATTGGCGGTGCACCCTGCAATCATCCGCAATGCGCGCTAAAACAACTGGCCCATATGTTTGACAATCGAATCACTTAATGCCGGCAGCAACGCTGTACGCGCCGCCAAATCATCCGGCATGGGCATCCGCTTCATGTCCGTCCATATCGGCGCCGGAAAATGCGCATCCTCGATGTAACGCGGAATCACATGCCAGTGCAGATGCGGCACCATATTGCCCAGGCATGCGATATTCATTTTGTCGGGCCGCATCACTTCACGCACCGCCTGTTCCACCTGCCACACGATGCTCATGAAAAACGTGCGGTCTTCCTGCAACAGATCGGTCATTTCCTTCACGTGATCGTTCCAGATCACGCGGCAGAAACCCGGATAGTTGTCATCGTTGACCAGCACCACACGCAATTTTTCGTGGTGACAGATGATCTCGCTACCCGGTTGCGTGCATAACTCACAGGATGCGTGAGGCGCCATTACACCAGCACGCGTTCGATGCCGCCATTATTGGCGCGGGCCACAAACTCCGGCAACCAGTTTTCACCAAGCAAATGCCTCGCGATTTCAACCACGATATAGTCGGCAGTGGTGCCGGAATCGTCATCGAAGCGCGACAAACCTTGCAAGCAAGCTGGGCAGGAAGTCAGGATTTTCACGTCGCCGGTAAAACCATCCGCCCGCAACTTGTCGGCACCCTTGTTCATTTCTTCTTCCTTGCGGAAGCGGATCTGCGTCGAGATATCCGGACGCGATACCGCCAGCGTCCCGGCTTCGCCGCAGCAGCGCTCGTTTTTCTCGACCTTCTGGCCATCGGCGGTCGAGACCAAAGCGTTCACGGTCTTCAGCGGATCCTGCAACTTCATCGGCGTGTGGCAAGGGTCGTGGTACATATAGCGCGTGCCGGTGACACCTTCCAGCCTCACGCCCTTTTCCATCAGATATTCATGGATGTCGATGATGCGGCAGCCAGGAAAAATCTTGTCGAATTCATAGCCGGCAAGCTGGTCGTAGCAAGTACCGCAGGACACGACCACCGTCTTGATGTCGAGATAATTCAACGTATTCGCCATGCGATGGAACAGCACGCGATTGTCGGTGATGAGTTTCTCGGCCTTGTCGAAGTCGCCCGCGCCGCGCTGCGGATAGCCGCAGCACAGATAGCCCGGCGGCATCACGGTCTGGACACCCACGCTCCACAGCATGGCTTGCGTCGCCAGCCCAACTTGCGAAAACAGGCGCTCCGAACCGCAGCCGGGGAAGTAAAACACCGCCTCGGTATCGGCCGTGGTCTTCTTGGGATCGCGAATGATCGGAATGATCTTGTCGTCTTCGATATCCAGCAAGGCGCGTGCGGTTCTCTTGGGGAGATTGCCGGGCATCTTCTTGTTGATGAAGTGGATCACCTGCTCCTTGATCGCCGGCTTGCCGACCGAGGCAGGCGGCGCCTTGGTCTGCTTCTTCGCAAATGTTTTCAGGACGTCGTGCCCCAGGCGCTGCGCCTTGTAAGCGAAGTCGACCATTACCTTGCGCGTGGCATTGATGGTGGCCGGATCGGTCGCGCTGATGAAGAACATCGAAGCGGCAGCCGCTGGCTTGAACGACTTCTTCCCCATCTTGCGCAGCAGGTTACGCATATTCATCGATACATCGCCAAAGTCGATATCGACCGGGCAAGGCGTCAGGCATTTATGGCAGACCGTGCAGTGGTCGGCGACATCCTCGAACTCTTCCCAGTGCTTGATCGAGATGCCGCGCCGCGTTTGTTCTTCGTACAGGAAAGCTTCGACCAGCAGCGAGGTTGCGAGAATCTTGTTGCGCGGCGAATACAGCAGATTTGCGCGCGGCACATGCGTCGCGCACACCGGTTTGCATTTACCGCAACGCAGACAGTCCTTGACACTGTTGGCGATCGCGCCAATGTCGCTTTGCTGCATGATCAGCGATTCATGTCCCATCAAACCGAACGATGGGGTGTACGCATTGCGCAGATCGGCATGCAGATCGGGCAGATTGAGCAGCTTGCCCTTGTTGAAGCGTCCTTCCGGATCGATGCGCTGCTTGTACGCGCGGAAACCGCCGATTTCTTCTTCGGTCAAGAATTCCAGCTTGGTGATGCCGATGCCGTGTTCGCCCGAGATCACGCCGTCGAGCGAACGCGCCAGCACCATGATGCGCTCCACCGCGGCATGCGCGACTTGCAACATCGCATAATCGTCGGAGTTGACTGGAATATTCGTATGCACATTGCCATCGCCGGCGTGCATGTGCAGCGCGACGAATACCCGGCTGCGCAGCACTTTCTTATGCACTGCGGTGCATTCATCCAGAATCAATTTAAACGCCGCGCCATTGAAAATTTGACGCAATTGCGCGCGCACTTCCGTTTTCCACGACACGCGGACCGTACGATCCTGCAGCACATGGAATACCGTCGCATCCGCTTGCTTGAGCAAACGTTCATCGAAGACGTCCGATAATTTTTCCAGGCCAAGCGCGCTCAGTGCCGGCTTTGCATCGCGCAATGGCTGATCCAGTTGCGACAGCAGGTACGACCAGCGCGCATGCGTGGCTTCCAATAATTGCTCGGCCTGGTTGACGCGATCCTCCAGCAATTCGGCGGCCGGAATATCATCGCCCTCCGCATCCTCGCTCTTGCCCAATGGCAGATTGCCTTTGGCAAAAAAACCGCGCAGTTCGGCCAGCAATGCCAACTTGTTCTGGATCGACAGTTCAATATTGATGCGCTCGATGCCGTCGGTGTATTCCCCCATCCGGTTCAACGGAATCACCACGTCTTCATTGATCTTGAAAGCGTTGGTATGTTTGGAAATGGCGGCGGTGCGGGCACGATCGAGCCAGAACTTCTTGCGCGTTTCCGGCGAGACCGCAACAAAGCCTTCGCCGACATGCTTATTGGCCATGCGGACAACTTCGGATGCGGCCTGCGCGACTGCGTTCTCATCATCGCCGACAATGTCGCCGAACAAGGCCATTTTTGGCAACACGCCACGCTTGGACTTGGTCGCATAACCGACTGCGCGCAAGTAGCGCTCGTCCAGATGCTCCAGACCAGCCAGAATGGCGCCTCCCTTCAGCGCCTCGGCATCGAGGTAATCTTTGATTTCGACAATCGATGGAATCGCGTCGCGCGCCTGCCCGAAAAACTCCAGGCATACGGTACGCGCGTACTTGGGCATTTTGTGCAAAATCCAGCGCGCCGATGTGATCAAACCGTCGCAGCCCTCTTTTTGAATGCCCGGCAACCCTGCCAGAAACTTGTCGGTGACGTCCTTGCCCAAGCCTTCCTTGCGGAAGGTGCGGCCGGGGATTTCCAGCGTCTCGGCCCTGAACGGCGCATTGGTTTTTCCCTTCTCGCCCGGATGTGTCCATTCGAGTTTGAATTTGGCGACCGCGACATCGTGAATCTTGCCGAGGTTATGCTCGATACGTGTGACTTCCAGCCAGTCGCCGTTCGGATCGACCATGCGCCAGCTGGCGAGGTTGTCCAGCGCGGTGCCCCACAACACAGCCTTCTTGCCGCCCGCGTTCATCGCGACATTGCCGCCGATGCACGACGCTTCGGCCGAAGTCGGATCAACCGCGAACACGAAGCCGGCTTTTTCCGCCGCATCCGACACGCGCTTGGTTACGACACCGGCACCGGAATGGATCGTCGCGTATTCGCGGTCGACGCCCGGCAGCATCGTCATTTCGACTGCGCCCAGTTGTTCCAGTTTTTCCGTATTGATTACGGCCGACAACGGCGTCAGTGGAATCGCGCCGCCGGTGTAACCGGTACCGCCGCCGCGCGGAATAATCGTCAATCCGAGCTCGATACAGCTCTTCACCAAGCCGGCCATTTCATCTTCGGTGTCGGGCGTCAGCACCACGAACGGATATTCAACGCGCCAGTCAGTCGCGTCGGTCACGTGAGACACGCGCGACAAGCCGTCGAACTTGATGTTGTCTTTCGCCGTATAGCGGCCGAGCAGCTTGTTGGCACGCTTGCGCAGAGCGTAGGTCTGGCGGAATTCTTCGCCAAAATCGGCCACTGCCTTCTTTGCGGCGCACAGCAATGCTTCCACATTGGCGCTACGACGCATCGATTGTGCATCGCCTGCTTCCGCCGTATCGGTAGTGACGCGGCGTTTATCGATTTCGCCCAAACGATGGTTCAACGCATCGACCAAATCCTGGCGGCGCTTCGGATTGTCGAGCATGTCGTCCTGCAAGTACGGATTACGCCGCACCACCCAGATGTCGCCCAACACTTCATACAGCATGCGCGCGGAACGTCCGGTCTGGCGCGCGCCGCGCAAGTCGTCCAGCAGGCGCCATGCATCTTCGCCCAGCAGGCGGATCACGATTTCACGGTCGGAAAACGAGGTGTAGTTGTAAGGAATCTCGCGCAAGCGCGTGGGAACAGCGCCACCAGGGGCGTCGGAGAGCAAAGCTTGGATTTGTGCGGGGGCGTTCATCGGATGGAGTCAGATACCCTAATTTTGAAGACGGAGCGGTTCGGCACCTTGGGCAGCGCATGAACTTTGTCCGACAATAGCTAAACAAGCATTTTAGCTTATTGCGATGCATCAGGCGGCAACAGCCTTACATTCCGTGCGGCCAAATAGCGCCAGAAATATTATCAAAATCGTATTTTTATAGTCGGCATTTACCCCAGCCAGCGTGCAATTTGATGCCAAAATCCATCCGGCACATATAACAGCAGCACGGTGACCGTCACGTAACGCAAGAATTTGCCTATTGCCATGTAAAACACACTGGGCCAGAACGGGATCTTCAGCCATCCAGCCAGCGTACAGAGCGGATCGCCGATGCCCGGCACCCAACTCAGCAACATCGTCTTGGCGCCGAAGCGCTGCAACCAGCCAAACCAGCGGCTTTCGCACTCTTTAGAAAATACTTTCTTGGCGCCGTAACCCAACCAATAATCGGCGACGCCCCCCAGCGTATTGCCCAAGGTCGCCACCAAAATCGCCGGCCAGAACAGCAAAGCATTTGCTTTGACGACAGCAAACACCGCCGGCTCCGACCCCACCGGCAGCAAAGTCGCGGACACGAAGCTAATGACAAAGATCGCCGGAAGCCCGACATCAGGCACTGCCAAAACGCTTAACAACCAGTACGTCGCGGATTCGATCATGAAGAATTGAGTAAAGTCGCCGCATCAAATCCGCACGAGGAATGCCAAATTTGAAACAACAGTCAAGAGAGAGTCGGGGGCGTCCATTATAATGATCCATTGCACTGCACACGCCTCTGATTTTCGTCACCGAGTGCCTTGACCTACATTTATGACTACCGACTATCTTCAAAAAATTCTGACTGCGCGCGTCTACGACGTTGCGATCGAATCCCCGCTCGACCTCGCGCCGACGCTGTCGCAACGCATGGAAAACCGCATTTACTTCAAGCGCGAGGACATGCAAAGCGTATTCAGCTTCAAGCTGCGTGGCGCCTACAACAAGATGGCGCACCTGCCACCGGCACAGATCAAACGCGGCGTGATTTGCGCGTCCGCCGGCAATCACGCGCAAGGCGTTGCGCTGTCGGCCGCCAAGCTCGGCTGTCGTGCGGTGATCGTGATGCCGACCACCACACCACCGGTCAAGGTCGATGCGGTCAAGGCGCGCGGCGGCGAAGTCATGCTGTTCGGCGAGTCATATACCGACGCGTACAATCATGCATTGACGCTGGAAAAGAAACTGAAGCTCACGTTCGTCCATCCGTTCGACGATCCCGACGTCATCGCCGGCCAAGGCACGATAGGCATGGAAATTCTGCGCCAGCATCCAGACCCGATCCACGCGATTTTTGTCGCAATCGGCGGCGGCGGCTTGATCTCGGGCGTCGCCGCCTACGTGAAAGCCGTGCGGCCGGACATCAAGATCATCGGAGTACAAACCACCGACTCCGATGCCATGGCGCGCAGCTTGAAAGCTGGTCGCCGCGTCACCTTACCCGATGTCGGCCTGTTCGCCGACGGCACCGCAGTCAGATTGGTCGGCGAAGAAACCTTCCGCATGACCAAACTCTATGTGGATGAGATCATCCTGGTCGACACCGACGAAGTGTGCGCTGCGCTCAAGGATGTCTTCCAGGACACGCGCAGCATTCTGGAACCCTCCGGCGCACTCTCCATCGCGGGCGCGAAAGCCTATATCGAACGCGCCAAGCTGAACAAGAAACCGATCAAAAATGAAACGCTGGTCTGCATCGCCTGCGGCGCCAACATGAACTTCAACCGCCTCGGTTTTGTCGCCGAACGCGCCGAGGTCGGCGAAGCGCGTGAAGCGGTGTTCGCGGTGACCATCCCGGAAGAACGCGGCAGCTTCAAGCGTTTCTGCGAATTGCTCGGCCCGCGCAGCGTCACCGAATTCGTCTATCGCATCAACGACGCAAAAGAAGCGCATGTGTTCGTCGGCATCCAGATTGCAAATCGCGACGAATCCAGCAAGATTTCGAAGAATTTCGAGAAGAACGACTTCAAGACGCTCGACCTGACGCACGATGAACTGGCCAAGCTGCACATCCGCCACCTCGTCGGCGGCAAGAGTCCGCTGGCGCATAACGAGCTGCTGTATCGCTTCGAGTTTCCGGAACGTCCGGGCGCCTTGATGCGCTTCCTCGACAGCATGGCACCGAACTGGAACATCAGCCTGTTCCACTATCGCAGTCAGGGTGGTGACGTGGGGCGAATTCTGGTGGGATTGCAGGTGCCAAGTAAAGAGATGAAAGCATTTCGCGACTTTCTGTCGACGCTAGGGTATCGCCATTGGGATGAAAGCGACAATCCGGCATACAAGTTGTTCTTGTAACATTCGCCTTGCCTGATTGATTCCCCCGCCGCCCAAACAAGAGCGGGGCGAATCTGGCAAAATATTGTTTTGAGGCTCATTGCTGCATCATGACGACATCCAACATGCCGGACGCATCACCGCTCGGCAAGCCGGCAAGCTATCAAGCCGAATACGACCCGGCGCTGCTGTTTCCGATTGCACGCCAAGACAAGCGCGATGAACTCGGCATCGTCGGCACGCTACCGTTTTTCGGCATCGATATCTGGAATGCGTATGAAGTGTCATGGCTGAATTTGCGCGGCAAACCGCAGATCGCGATTGCAACGATCACTGCGCCGGCCGACTCTCCCAATATCATCGAATCGAAGTCATTCAAGCTGTACCTGAACTCTCTCAATCAAACCAAACTGGCGGAGCCCGATGCCTTGACGGAATTGTTGCGCGCCGACCTGTCGGCCGGATTTGGCGCACCGGTTCAAATCGCATTGACCCTGCCCGGCGCCTTCGCCAATGTGCAAATGGGCGAACTGGAAGGATTGCTGCTGGATCGGCTTGATATCGAAGTCAGCGATTACACGCCCAATAGCGCACTGCTGCACGCCCACCAGGAAGAATCGGCAGTCGAAGAAACGCTCGTGTCGCACTTGCTGAAATCGAACTGCCTGGTTACCGGCCAACCCGATTGGGCCAGCATACAGATTCGTTATATCGGAGCCCCTATCGATCAGGAAGGCTTGCTCAAATATCTGATCGGTTTTCGCAATCACAATGAATTTCACGAACAATGCGTCGAGCGGATTTTTATCGACATTTTGCGGCAATGCAAACCGCAAAAGCTGGCGGTGTACGCACGCTATACGCGGCGCGGCGGACTGGATATCAATCCATGGCGCAGCAATTTCACGACTGGGCAACGACCGATGAACTTGCGAAATGCGCGACAGTAATAGTAGTCCGTCATTAAATCGCTTTATTTCCCTAAAGCATTGACCTGATTTACCAAGGTTTGTATTTTTCGGGCGCAACTGATTCAAAATGAGCCTATAATTCGACGAAAATGCCTTTTTTGTGCGCCGCATCATGAACCATTTCAGCCAAATCCTCCCTTACGCAAATGTCGTTCTCGACCTCGATGTATCGAGCAAGAAACGCGCTTTCGAACAAGCCGGATTGATTTTCGAAAACAATTGCGGCATCGCCCGCTCTACTGTGTCGGACAATCTGTTTGCGCGCGAACGCTTGGGATCGACCGGCCTCGGGCATGGCGTCGCCGTCCCCCATGGCCGCATCAAGGGATTGAAAACGCCGTTGGCGGCGTTCGTACGCTTGAAAGAGCCGATTCCATTTGAGTCGCCCGATGGTCAGCCGGTCAGTTTGCTGATTTTCCTGCTCATCCCCGCCCATGTGACGCAGCAGCATCTCGAAATCCTGTCGGAAATCGCGGAAATGTTTTCCGACGAAGCGTTCCGCCATGTGCTGAGCACCTCGCCCGATGCAACGGCCGTCCATGCGCGCCTGATTACATGGCAGCCGAGCACGCAAAATATTGCATAATCCGAATGACGGTATTTGCACACGCCGTAATCTGACCCTGTTGCCGTCACCCGAGCATCCATCATGCCACTATCGACCCCGCTGACGATCCAGCAACTGTACGACGACAACCGCGAAGAAATGGAACTTGGCTGGTTCGCCGGGTTTCCTGGCGGTGAGCGCCTGATTTCAGGCGATGCGATTTCCGCAGCGGACCAGGTAGGGCATTTGAACTTGATCCACCCGGGCCGCATCCAGGTATTCGGGCATCAGGAGACCGAATATTATCAGCGCCTGTCTCCCGCAGCGCGCATGCATCAAACTGCGGAACTGGTTGCAGGTGAACCGCCGGCATTCATCATCGCGCAAGGGCTGGAAACACCGCCGTACATCCTGTCGATTTGTGACGAAAAAAATATCCCTCTGTTTTCGACCCCGCTGCCGGCCGCGCAAGTCATCGATTACCTGCGCGTCTATCTGTCTAAAAAACTCGCGCAGCGCATCACAATGCATGGCGTGTTCATGGATGTGCTGGGCGTAGGGGTACTGATCACCGGCGAATCGGGGCTGGGCAAGAGCGAATTAGGACTTGAGTTAATTTCACGCAACCACGGACTGGTGGCCGATGATGCGGTCGAATTTGCACGTATTGCACCAAACATGATCGAAGGCCGTTGCCCGCCGCTGCTGCAAAACCTGCTCGAAGTCCGCGGTCTGGGACTGCTGGATATCAAAACTATCTTCGGCGAAACCGCGGTACGCCGCAAAATGCGCCTCAAACTCATCGTGCACCTGGTACGACGCAGTACGCTCGAAGAAAATTACGAACGCCTGCCGCTACACTCGCAAACCGAAGACGTGCTGGGGCTTCCGATCCGCAAGGTAGTGATCCCGGTCGAAGCCGGCCGCAACTTGGCGGTGTTGCTGGAAGCGGCTGTACGCAACACCATCCTGCAACTGCGCGGCATCGATACGCTCAAGGAATTCATGGAGCGGCAGCAAAAGGCAATGGACGGCGACTGACGCTGAAACCGGCATCATGTTTCGGTACGCTTACGGTATCATCGCTTATGCGCATAATTCTCATCACTGGCATCTCCGGTTCTGGTAAATCGATCGGCCTGAATGCACTCGAAGACGCCGGGTATTTCTGCGTCGATAATCTGCCACCCACCTTATTGCGTGCCTTGGTCGCCTCTCGCATCGATGAAGGCGCGGAAACACTTGCCGTCGCGATGGATGCGCGCAGCGCGGAAACGCTTGCCGGACTACCGGCCGATATCAAGTGGCTGAAAGATGAAGGCCACGACATCAAAGTGTTGTTCCTGACGGCAAAGACGGAATCGCTGATTGCACGTTTTTCCGAGACGCGGCGCAGCCACCCGCTGTCACATCGCATCAGAACCGGCCAAAATCCCGCCGATCGCCCAACCCTCATCGAGTGCATTCTCAAAGAGCGCGAAATGCTGGCCGCCATCGAAGGCATCGGCCATGTCATCGACACGTCCGGCCTCTCCGCCAATAAACTGCGTGCATGGATCAAGGAACTGGTGGAATCGGAACGCACGCCGCTGACACTGCTGTTCGAATCGTTTGCATTCAAGTTCGGGGTGCCACTGGATGCCGACCTGGTATTCGATGTACGGGTATTGCCCAATCCGTATTACGACCTGAGACTGCGGGCGCTGACCGGTAAAGATGCACCGGTGGCCGCATTTCTCGATGCACAACCCGAGGTTGCGGTATTGCGCGACGATATCCGCGCCTTCGTGGAAAAATGGCTGCCGTCCTTCAAGGGCGACAACCGCAGCTATCTCACGGTTGCCATCGGTTGCACTGGCGGTCAGCATCGTTCCGTCTACATTGCCGAGCAACTCGCGCGGTATTTCGGCGTATCGGAACGCGTCTTGCTGCGGCACCGCGAACTGGCGTAGCGCCGGATCGATCGCCTCCCATCATCACCACCCGGCACGCCGCTTCCCATTTCAATGGCCGCGCTACCAACCATGCCGGACAATACCGCTTGGCTTCCTCTGTTCCCGTTGAATACGGTCTTGTTCCCGGGCGGCATACTGCCCTTGCGCGTATTTGAAGCGCGTTACATCGACATGGTGCGCGAGTGTATGAAACGCGAAGCGCCCTTTGGCGTGGTGCTGATCAAGTCGGGCAAGGAAGTGGGCACGGCAGCCGAGCCGGAAAATGTCGGTTGCCTTGCCTCTATTGTGCAGTGGGACATGGTTAATCCGGGCGTACTGTTATTGCGCACGCGAGGCGGAAAACGCTTCCGCATTCTGCAGACCCGCGAGTTGACCGACCACAGGCTGGAAGCGCGCATTGAAATAATGGCCACAGACGCGCTCGCACCGGTCAGCGACATCCACGTTCGCTGCGCCACTGCGCTCAAAACCGTCATCGATGACATCAACACAAAAGCACAGCTCACCCAGAGTGATGCATTCGATAGCCCGTTCGTGCAGCCGGTTCAACTTGACGACGCAGACTGGGTCGCCAACCGCTGGTGCGAAATTCTCCCCATCCCGCTCAAAGCGCGGCAAAAGCTCCTGGAACTTGACGATGCACAGGCCCGATTGAAGATCGTTTATCAATACTTGCAGCAGCATCGGATTGTGTGAACCTGCGCGACCGCAACGCGCGCTTGAATCCGGCAATTTCCCCGACCTTTTCATCTTCTTTTGCTGCATCGCAATGACGATTTGCACGCCCAATGGGATAAGAAAGGCTGTGACCGTTTTTTAAAAATACGGCGCTTGCAACAAATCGATTGCCCTATGCTTTTAGGCATTTCCCTTTGCCCATCCTCCAAGTACAGCGACGGCCCATGCGTCCACAAACGATCAATCGCCGAAAAAAAACGTCTTTGACGCAACTGCCAAGAATGTCACATGCGGGCTTGAGCGCCTTACTTTACACATTGACCCTGCTTATATTTTTCAAGCAAGGATTTATCGAAAAAACAACCTTCATTGCGAGCCTGGCAATGGTGTTGTGTTTCATCTTGCTGTTTTATCTCGCCTTCAAGCTGGGCATCAACAAGCGTTTTGCCGAACCGACATTGACCGTTCCGCAAATTCTGGCGTCCGCGTTCACGATGCTCGTAGTTGCCTACCTCGACCGCTCGACGCAAATCGTGCTTGGTCCATTCATGCTGATCGCATTTTCATTTGGCTTGTTCCGGCTGTCGACAGCGGTGCTTTTGTTGTTATCGGTTATATGCCTCGGCACTTACTTTGCGATGATCCTGCTGCGGGGACAGTATGAGCTTTACCCACCCAGCTTCTACACTGACTTGATGCAATGGCTGGTGCTGGTGCTGACTTTGCCGAGCATGATCGCGGTCGGCAGCCATATCCGGCATTTGCGCAGGGTGTTGAAAGCGACACGCTATCAACTGGAACACTATGAAGAAAAAGCTATCCGCGACGAGTTGACCGGTCTGTTCAACCGCCGCCAGATTCAGAGCGAACTGGATCAGGCAAAGTTGCAGGCGAATTCATTGTCGGTACCATTTTGCATTTGCCTGATTGACATCGATCATTTCAAGACGATCAATGACAAGAGCGGCCACTTGGTGGGCGACACGATTTTGCGGGAATTCTCCAGAGTCGCGCGCGACAGCATTCGCGACAGCGATATTTTTGGGCGTTACGGTGGCGACGAATTCATGCTGGTATTGCCGGACACCGATCTGAAAGGTGCCGTCATGCACGCGGAACGGCTACGCGTTTATGCACATTTTCTGGACTTCCAGAAAGTACTGCCGCAAAGGAATATTTCGATTTCGATTGGCGTTGCTCAGTACCGCAATGGCGAACGAATCACCACGCTGATCGAGCGTGCGGATATCGCGCTGTATCGCGCCAAACAGCTTGGACGCAATCGTGTCGAATGGGAAGATTGATCAGGAGGCTTCGCTAAATACTGCAAGCAATAGCTTCTTGACTGGCGCCGGCAATGGCGCATCTGCCAGTTTGTCAGCGTCTGTCCAGACATGCGTGGCCTGCCCGGCCATATCCAGTTTGCGCGCAAGCTTGATGCGGTATGGCGCGATATGCAATTTGAAATGCGTGAATCCGTGCGAAAACGCCGGCAAGCGCTCGCAAGAAGCCGGCACACCGAACGGCGCAACCGCCCGTGCGACAGTTGCATCCCATTGTGCGTCGTCGGTCAATTGATCGACCTCGGGCAGCGACAGCAAGCCGCCCCAGATACCGCTATCGGGACGCTGCTGCAACAATACTTGATTGCGGTCAGTAATGACCAGCATCGCAGTCTGTTTTTCGGGGATCGCTTTTTTCGGTTTACGCACCGGCAGTTCATGCACGCGGCCGGTCGCGAATGCGACACAGCGTTGCGCCAGTGGACAGGTCGGGCAAGACGGTCTGCCGCGGGTGCAAAGCGTCGCGCCCAAGTCCATCAATCCTTGCGTATACGCGCCGATCTCCTGTCGTGGCAATAGCGCGACCGCGCGCAGCCACAACTTGTCTTCGATCGTTTTCTGTCCCGGATAGCCATCAATGCCGAACACCCGAGCAAATACCCGCTTCACATTACCGTCGAGGATGGCTGCGCGCGTGCCGTACGCGAACGCTGCAATCGCGGCGGCAGTCGAGCGCCCGATGCCAGGCAAATCGGCCAGCAGTTCCGGATCGCTGGGAAATACGCCATTGTGTTCGGCAAGAACGCGTTGCGCGCAGCGATGCAAATTGCGCGCGCGCGAGTAATAGCCAAGACCGCTCCAGTGCGCCATCACTTCTTCCGAAGGCGCAGCGGCCAGGCTTGCGACATCTGGAAAGCGCATCAAGAAGCGTTGATAGTAGGGAATCACTGCTGCAACCTGCGTCTGTTGCAGCATGATTTCGGATAGCCAGATGCGATACGCATCGCGCGTATTTTGCCAAGGAAGGGCATGACGGCCATGCTGTTTTTGCCACTGGATGACGGCACTGGAAAAAGTCGAATCCGTGTATTCCGTTGCGGACAACGATTCCACATCTGACGCGTCAACGATATCTGTCCGCGCACTAACAATTCGCTTCATCTATGCGGCTTCTTCGAGGGAAGAGAGTTCCGCCGCAATCGCATTTTTCAATTCAGCCTCCAACATCACGAGCGTACGCTTTTGTGCTTCCAGTTCAATTTGCATTTGCTCGAAAACCTTGATTTTGTCTTCCAGTGTATCGGTGGCGAGATGAATCCGCTCGATCGACTGGCGGCGCCGTTTCAATTGCGCCTTGTGTTCGCCGATTTGTGCTTCGAGCGGCGCCATCACAACTTTGAGCCATGCTTCGACGTCGCGGTTCGCTTGCAAAAAGCTCTGTTTTACACGCGACGCGATCGAGTCGAAAAACTTTTGCATCAATACCACCTGAGGTGTCGTCATGATCGCGGCGGCACCGAACTGCTTGTGATAAATACCTTCAATCATCTTGATTTCTTGCATGTATTTATCGAGTGAAAACGGCATCGGCGTCGACAGTGCCAGTCCGTGTTCGGTCGAAAACTTGCGATACATCACCGTCATCATTTCCGTGATTTCGGCCGTTTTTCGGCCAGACGATTGCAGGTTGCCTTCAATCTGCCCGAAGAAATCCTTCACCGCTTGCCGCAAGCCGGCCGAGAATTTACTCTTTTCCATCGCATCGCGCGCATTGCGGATATCCTCTTTCAGGATGCTCATGCCAAGACTGGTAAAGACTTCAGCCGACAGCCGCGCAAACACGGAACGTGTCGCTTGCAACTTGAACAGGCTGTTGTCGAATTCCTGCTTTTCCACATCGATGCGCTTCATCATGTGTTCGATGATGTTCTTGTTTTTCCCGCGCAGGCTTTTCAATTCCACCAATTGTTCGACGACATTGCGGGTGCGCACAGACAATAGCGCCTGCCTGGATGAGGCTAATTCATTGATGTCGGATGACAGTTGCCCCCGGATGATGTCCTGCCTTGCCGGAATCAGTTCATTCGACAATGCCGCTTCCAATGCCGGCACGCGGCTCTTTGCCAGCAGCTCGACATCCTGATTGATCTTGGCGACCAGGCCCTTTTGCGCCGATACCGGGAAGACCTGCTGTTCCGGCAAAGTCAGCATCTGCGCGACCGTGGCAACTTGCTTATCGATTTGGGCGTCGACCTCGTCCGGCGTACGCAATTCATCCCACATGCTGTCGATCTTGTTCAATACCACCATGCGTCCCGGACCGGCATTGATGTGATCGCGCCACACGCTGATATCGCTCTTGGTAACGCCGGTGTCGGCCGCCAGAATGAACAGCACCGCATGCGCATTCGGGATCAGGTTCAAAGTCAGTTCCGGCTCAGTGCCGATTGCGTTCAGGCCCGGCGTGTCAATAATGACCAGCCCCTGTTTCAGCAGCGGGTGCGGGAAATTCACGATCGCATGACGCCACTGCGACACTTCGACCATGCCTTGACTATCGACCGCCAACGCAATATCAGGGTCGGATTCATTGTACAAACCATATCGTTTTGCGTCTTCGACCGATACCTGCTTGGTCAGACTCACTTGCTTGAATGCCTCCAGCATGCCGTCACCGGACGCGATATCGAGCGGCAAAACAGTCCAGACATGACTCTGTTCCTTGAATTCGGTGGTCGACTGCGACTCTGCGCGGGTTTCGATCGGCAGCAGGCGGATCGACGGCGGAAACGTTTCGTCGTATAACAATTCGGTCGGACACATCGTGGTGCGTCCGGCGGAGGACGGCAAAATGCGTTGGCCGTAATCGGCAAAGAAAATGGCATTGATCAATTCGGATTTGCCGCGTGAAAATTCGGCGACGAATGCAATCGACAGCTTGTCGTCGCTCAGGCGCGCAAGTGCCCGCGCAAAGCGCTGGTCGCTTGCCGCGTCCGACAGTTCGGCAACGTTGACGCAGGCGCGATAGCGCTCCAGCGTAGTCGCCACGCCGCTACGCCAGCCACTGTATTCCTGGAACTTCTGGACCAGATTGCTCACGTTATCTCCACTGACACGATCTTTTCGTTTAAATAATTTTTCTATTTCCACGACACCTTAAATCAGGACACTAGCACCGGCGCTTACTTTTGACAATTTACGCAGTAAAACGTCGAGCGCTGGCCTTGCTTGATTTGACGTACTTCGGCGCTGCAAATACGGCAAGCCTGCCCGGCCCGGTCATACACAAAATAGCTTTGCTGGAAGTAACCGGATTGCCCGTTGACCGCAATGAAATCGCGTAAAGTACTGCCGCCCTGCTCTATGGCAGCCGTTAATATGTCGCGGATCGCGTGCGTCAGCTTGGCATAGCGCGCGAGGCCGATGCGTTGCGCCGGCGTCTTCGGATTGATGCCCGCCCGGAACAAACTTTCCGATGCATAGATATTGCCGACACCCACCACGATGTCGCCTGCAAGCAACACCTGCTTGATTGCTGCACTGCGATTGCGCGTTTGCCGGTACAGCAGTTCCGCTGAAAACGCCTCTTCCAGCGGCTCCACGCCCAATCCTCGCAGCAGCAAATGATTTTCGATGGCCCCCTCTTCCTGTCCATGCCACAGTACCGCGCCGAAACGCCTTGGATCATGCATGCGCAGTAACTGTTTACCGACCACCAAGTCGAAATGATCATGCTTTTTCGGTATGGTCCCCAGCGGTAAAATGCGCAAATGCCCGGACATCCCGAGATGAATAATCAACGTACCGTGATCAAACTCAATCAATAAATATTTGCCGCGCCGTCCCGTGCTGCGTATCGTGCGTCCAGACAGGCGTTGCTGCAAGTCGGCAGGAAACGGCCAACGCAGTCCGCTGTGACGCAGCGTAACGGCGGTGACGGTACGGCCCTCGAGATGCGGTGCAACACCGCGCCGGGTAACCTCGACTTCAGGCAATTCAGGCATGCTTGAACCAAACTCTCTCTGATAAAACGATTAGACATGCGTCATGGTTTGCAATATGCATTACCCGTGCGCATACGGACTGGTTGAGCGTAGAATAAAATGCGGTAATACGTACGCTATGATTTCTCAGGATATCCATTGAAAAACACTTTTGCCATTGTAACCTTGGCATCCCTGTTGACGGGATGTGCAGGACCGCAGCTACAGTCGGCGTCGCCGAAAGCTACAGGCACGTCGACCATTGTGGCGGCGGGAGAAGAATTCCCCGGTCCGATCCGCATTCGTAAAATCGCCGCCAAAGCAGATGCGCCACAGACTGAAGACGTATTGCCGTCCGTCGAGTTGACCAATGAACTGCTGTTCAACCTCTTGAGCGCGGAAATCGCTTATCAGCGCGGCCAATGGCAACCCGCGTACATCACCACGCTGACAGCAGCCCAACAAACGCGCGACCCGCGCCTGGCTCGCCGCGCCGCGGAAATCGCGCTCAACGCCAAGCAAAGCGGCGAAGCGCTATCGGCGATTCGGCTATGGCGCGACTTGGCGCCGCATTCCGAAGAGGCCGCGCAGTATTTTCTGGGGTTCATTGTATTGAGTGACAATCTCGAAAGCGCGCGGCCGATTTTCGCGCAGCGCCTGAATAATGCCAAGCCGCAGGTACGGGGTTTGATGATGTTCCAGATACAACGCATGCTGGCCCGTGCCAAGGATAAAGGCGCTGCCTTCTCGATGCTGGAAGACTTGATGTTGCCGTACAAATCCACGCTGGAGGCACATCTCGCGTTGGCGCAGGGCGCATTCTCCAATAGCGACAATGTTCGGGCGCGCGCTGAAGCACGCACGGCGTTGAAAATCAAGCCGGACTCGGAGTTGGGCGCGTTGACATTGGCGCAGGTGATGCAGGACAAAAACGACGCTGCAAAATTTCTAACCTCTTTCCTGGCTGCCCACCCAAATGCGCGCGAGGTTAGACTTGCTTTTGCGCGTATTTTGATCGAGCAAAAGCAATACGACAAGGCGCGCCGCGAGTTCGAAGTCTTGTTAAAGGCGCAGCCAGAGGATTTGTCGAGTCTGTATGCACTCGGCATGCTGAGCACACAGACCAATGATCTGAAGTCGGCCGAAAAATATCTGACAGCTTACCTGAACCTGCTGGCGAAAGACCCCGACAACGAGCGTGACCCGACGCAGGCGCTGCTGGTGCTGGCACAAATAGCGGAAGAGCGCAAGGATGCGAACGAGGCGCTCAAATGGCTGTCACAGGTCGAATCCGGCGAAGCTTATCTTGGCGCGCAGATAAAGCGCGCGCAAATCATCGCCAAGCGCGGCGACATGGTTGCTGCACGTGCGCTGTTGACCGGCCTCAAACCGGAAGGCGAGCGGGAACAGACGCAAGTCGTCGTGGCGGAGGCCCAACTGTTGCGTGAAGCAAACCAGACTGACGACGCGCTGGCGGTACTGGACGCAGGTATTCAACGCTTCCCCAACAATACCGATTTGCTCTACGACTATGCAATGGCGGCCGAAAAGAGCAACCACATTGCGCTGATGGAAACAACGCTGCACAAGGTCATCACGCTTGCACCCACTAGTCCGCATGCCTATAACGCGCTAGGTTATTCACTGGCAGAGCGCAATTTACGCCTGCCGGAAGCATTAGCGCTAATCGATAAAGCGCTCCAGCTCGCACCGAACGACCCCTTCATCATGGACAGCATGGGCTGGGTGCAATTCCGGATGGGCAAGCTGAAGGAAGCCGAAGAGTCGCTGCGCCGTGCGTATAATTTGCGGCCGGATCCTGAAATCGCCGTGCATCTAGGCGAAGTGCTGTGGGTGAAAGGACAGAAAGAAGATGCGCAAAAACTCTGGCGTGACGCCAATACGAAAGACCCGCACAACGACACCTTGAAAAACACGCTGGTGCGGTTGCATGTGAGCCTGTGAATTACGTGAACCACAAGTCGACTTCATGACAGGATTTCACTGGCAGATCGGTGCCGAACGGAGTGAAGTATAAAAACCTCGACTGCTTTGGCTTGTTTTCCAATTTAACACCCCTCCCCATGGCCCGGATCGCCTCTTTTCTTGATGTCGCCCGCAGTGGTCAATGGCGCACCGCCTGCATATTAGTGCTACCGCTACTATTGGCCGCTTGCGCCGGCATGACGCCGCCCGGAACAAGCACTGGCACGCCCCCGCGACACGCCACTCCCGCCCGGACCTTTCACGACGCAATTGATCTAGGCGGGCGGCTGTCGATACGCTATCAGCAGAACGGCAAGGACGAATCGCTGCACGGCAGTTTTATCTGGGCGCAAACACCAGAACACACATTGCTCACGCTGCTATCGCCGCTCGGGCAGATTATTGCCACCGTTGACATCACCTCTGTCGCGTCCACGCTGGTACGGATAGGCCAGGCGCCTCGCACGGCCGCAAATGCCGATGCATTAGTTGCAGACGCGATAGGCTGGCCGCTGCCGATCTCCGGATTGCGCCAATGGCTGCAAGGCTTTGCGATCGACACCAATGGCCGGCGCATTGTCGCGACGCCGCAAAGTGCAGACACCATCACCACCAATGACGGCTGGCGCATCCGCTATGCCGGCTGGCAGGACGACGATGCATCGTCAGAGCAAGACCGCCCGAAGCGCATCGACCTTGAGCGGTTCACTCCGCAGGCCGGCGACGTATCGATCCGCATCGTGATCGACCGCTGGAAAACAGGCTGGCCCACCCCTTGATCACCATGACTCGCACATTCCACAACTGCCCTGCACCTGCCAAACTGAATCTTTTCCTACACGTGACCGGCAAGCGACCCGACGGGTATCATCTGCTGCAAACCGTATTCCAGCTGATTGATCGCGGCGACATGCTGCATTTCGATGTGCGCAACGATGGCAAAATCCACCGCATCACGGAAGTCCCCGGCGTACCGGAAGAAACCGACCTGATCGTGCGCGCTGCGAAGCTATTGCAATCAAGCGCCAGCGCAAAATCTGGCGGCAAACGTCTCGGCGCTGACATTGCAATCGAAAAACGACTGCCCATGGGCGGTGGCTTGGGCGGTGGATCATCCGATGCGGCAACCACGTTAATGGTGCTGAACCACTTATGGCAAACCGGCCTTACGCGCGCCGAACTGATGGCTTTGGGCCTGCAATTGGGCGCCGATGTGCCGTTTTTCGTGTTTGGCCAAAACGCATTTGCCGAAGGAGTGGGTGAGGCACTAGTGCCACTCATCACACCCGATCGCTGGTTTGTCGTGATCGAACCGGGGGTTTTTGTACCAACCGCAGTCATATTTTCCTCAATGGAATTGACACGAGATACGAAACCCGTCAAAATAACCGACTTTCCCGCTGACGTAATTAGTTTTGGGAAAAACGACTTGCAAGTCGTGGCTGTCAAGCAGTTTCCGCCTATCGCCGATGCCATCAAATGGCTCGACAAACACGGAAACGCAAGAATGACAGGTTCAGGCGCTTGCGTGTTCTGTGCGTTTGCGCAGGAACACCAAGCTGACGAGGTACTCAAAGCAGTACCCGTGCAGTGGAAAGCCTGGAAAACAAGAGCAATCGAGCATCATCCGCTTGCCTACTTGCAAAAGTCGTAGTCAACAGATTCGTTTCACGTTGCATCGAACGCTGAATACAGCGAAAATATGACGCGAAACAACCAGTTGCGTAGGGGAATCGCCAAGCCGGTTAAGGCACTGGATTTTGATTCCAGCATTCCAAGGTTCGAATCCTTGTTCCCCTGCCATTAGCTCAATAAAAATAAAAACATAAGTAAATACGCAAGCCGCCAATGCAAGACTATCAATAGTCAGGCATTGGCGGCTTTTCAAGCTTTTAACGATTGCATTTAGGGATTCCCATGGCGCTCGAGAACCTGATGGTTTTTACCGGTAACGCAAACCCGGAATTGGCTGCAGGCGTTGCCAAGCAACTCGGTATCCCACTCGGCAAGGCGGATGTCTCGAAATTCTCGGATGGCGAAGTCATGATCGAGATTAACGAGAACGTGCGCGGCAAGGACGTCTTCGTGCTGCAATCGACGTGTGCGCCAACCAACGACAATCTGATGGAAATCATTCTGATGGTCGATGCATTGAAACGTGCATCCGCCAGCCGCATCACCGCCGCGATCCCGTATTTCGGTTATGCGCGCCAGGATCGCCGTCCGCGTTCGGCACGCGTGGCGATTTCGGCCAAGGTCGTCGCCAACATGCTGCAGGAAGCCGGCGTCGAGCGCGTACTGATCATGGATTTGCATGCGGATCAGATTCAGGGCTTCTTCGACATCCCGGTTGACAACATTTATGCATCTCCCATCTTGCTGAGCGATCTGGTCAGCAAGAAATATGAAGACCTGCTGGTAGTGTCGCCGGACGTCGGCGGCGTGGTGCGCGCGCGCGCCTTGGCCAAACGTCTTGATTGCGACTTGGCAATCATCGATAAACGCCGCCCGAAAGCGAACGTGTCGGAAGTGATGAACATCATCGGTGAAGTTGAAGGCCGCAACTGCGTAATCATGGATGACATGGTCGATACCGCAGGCACCTTGACCAAAGCTGCCGAAGTATTGAAAGAGCGCGGCGCGAAAAAGGTCATCGCCTACTGTACGCACCCAGTGTTGTCGGGGCCAGCCATTGATCGCATCTCGCATTCGCCGCTGGACGAACTGGTTGTGACCGATACCATCCCGTTGTCAGATGCAGCCAAGGCCTGCAACAAGATTCGCCAATTGTCATGCGCCGGTTTGCTGGCGGAGACATTCAAGCGCATCACCAAAGGCGATTCGGTGATGTCGCTGTTCGCTGATTAAGAATTTATCTCTCATCCTCGTTTGGAAGAGAGTTTTTAAATCCCCTGGTCGCGGGGGATTTTCACCGCGAGACAGAGATCTTGCATTTAATGGAGCTTCACAATGAAAGTAATCGCATTTGCACGCACTGAGCAGGGGTCCGGAGCGAGCCGCCGCCTGCGCAATGCTGGCCAAACCCCAGGCATCATCTATGGCGGAACCAGTGCGCCAGTCACTATCAAACTCGACCACAACGCGCTGTACCACGCGCTGAAAAAAGAGACTTTCCACTCGTCGATCCTCGACCTCGAAGTCGATGGCAAAGTTGAGCAAGTTCTGCTGCGCGATTTCCAGGTGCATGCGTACAAACAACTGGTTCTGCACGCTGATTTCCAGCGCGTCGATGCATCGCAAAAAATCCATGTGAAAGTGCCACTGCACTTTATCAATGCCGAAGTGTCACCGGCAGTCAAACTGTCCGCCGGCATCATCAGCCACGTGATGGCTGAACTGGATATCTCCTGCTTGCCAAAAGATCTGCCTGAGTTCGTCTCAGTTGATCTGTCCACGATCGAAGTCGGTCATTCGATCCACTTGTCCGATCTCAAATTGCCGCAAGGTGTCACAGCAGTTCTCCATGGCGGTCAAGACAACCCGACCGTCGCAACTGCGTCGATTCCTGCCGGCAAAGTGGAAGCCGAAGCAAGCGCCGCCGCCGCGCCTGCAGAGAAGAAGTAATAGTAATGCACCGGTCCAGGCCAATTGCCTGGATCGAAAAAGCCCGCCACATGTGGCGGGCTTTTTTTTGAGGTCATTACATGCGTCTACCCACAATGGCACTGAAGTAGACGGCAATTCGCCACATCCGGGATAATCGATGCTTTTGTCATTGAGGGAGAGAGTGAAGCATTAGCTCGTGATTACTGAATAATGGAATCATCATTTCATCGGAGTGATGTAGCACTGGAGAAGCGCACGCGTCCAAGGCTACTGCTCTATGCGTATTCCGTTGCCAAGCGGCCCGCTAGTTGACTCTGTCCTCCAACAAATTGATCGGCCAATACCATGTCCATTCGCCTCATCGTCGGCCTCGGCAATCCCGGCCCGGAATACGAGAAAACCCGTCACAACGCCGGTTTCTGGCTGGTCGACAATCTCGCCAACAGCAGTCATGCACGCGGCAAATTGGCACGTGAAGCCCGCTTCAATGCATTCGCGGCAAAAACGATGATTGCAGGGCAGGAAGTATGGTTGCTGGAGCCGCAAACCTATAT
>CBINHE010000030.1:0-43400 GCA_966250375.1 uncultured Oxalobacteraceae bacterium | reverse complement strand
AGCGCGGCACGAACACCGACAAGGAAGGCAAAAGCGGCAACGGCAAACAGCCGGGCGGGCAAGGCATCGTCGCCATCACCGCGCCGGACGGCATCGCGATGACCACCCCCGGCAGCATGACGATGGCGACAGGCACCAACGCCGACCAGATCGCACTGCGCGACATCAATCAAACGACAGGCCGGCGCTGGATTCACAACGCCACCGAAACGATCAGCCTGTTCGTATCGGGGACCAAGGCAAAGATCAAGGACACCTTCAAGATCATTGCCGCCAAGGGCAATATCCAGATGCAAGCACAGAATGGCGAGATCGAAGCGACCGCGCAAAAGGACTTGACGATCACCAGCGTCAACGGCAAGGTGCTCATTCAAGCGCCCAACGAAATCCTGCTGACGGCAGGCGGTGGCTATATCCGCATCGGCGCCAATATCGACACCCACAATCCGGGCAAGCAGTCGCAGAAGGCAGCCGGTTTTGAATTGAGCGGGCCGGCATCGATGACTCCAACGTTGCCGCAATTCCCGGATGACCTGACCAATCCTCTCAAGAAGAAAATGCGCTTTTCCCTTGGATCTTTGCCTAGCCATACGGACCATTTTGCAGGTGAACCTTACAAGCTCTATGCCGATGGCGCCTTACTCAAAAAGGGACTGGCGAGTGAAGATGGCACAGTGCTATGGGACCACAAAGAAGGCGTCAAACAATACAAAATCGAACTATTGACGGGGCAAATTTTTGACGTTATCGCTCTCGATCAAACTGGTTTCTCCAGACCGGAACAACAACTTGCCAATCAAGGTTGGCGCGGGTTTGAACACCGTAGTGCAATCAAGGCCGAGCATGGCGCAGAGGGCAACGATTTTAGAAACCTCTTGGCTCAGGGCAAAAACAAAGATGCCTGACACTCACACAACATTCACCAGGAAAAGCATTTATGAGCCTCTTCAGCGTTCCTAAAGAAACAAATCATGTTGCACTGCTCAGCAAGCGCGACGTGACATTAACCATGCCCTGGTTTTCCGAATTAAGTAAATATCCGCCGCGTGCCGCCAATGTCGTCAATCCCCTCATCAAGGCGAACGCGCGTTTGGCGCGGCTTATGAGGCGATCAAAAACGCCAAGAAATCCATCGACATGATCGGCTGGGGATTCGACCCCAGCATGCGGTTTCTGCGCCCCAATGGACTGCGGATTGGCGAATTGTTGCAACAAAAAGCCAAAGCCGGCGTAGAAGTACGTGTTTTAGTCTGGAAAAATGCGCTTGCCAATTTTGGTGAAAACAACATCATCGGCGATGGGATGGGCGGCAGCGGCGGCGGTACCGGACTCGGTTCCGGCATAGGGCGCACGGGTGCCACTGACGCCAATCAGGGCGGCGAATACAACGACTATGGCGGCAAGAGAGGCAGCGGCACAAGCGGCGCCATTCAACAGCGCGATGCGGACGCCCTGGCGTTCAATCGTGCGTGGTTCGCGGCCGATGTGAACCTGAAAAAACTGTCCTTTCGCACCCGCGACTTCTCACGTTCAGATCAGGACGGGATCGCCGAACGCCATGTAGGCAAACATGGCATGGATGGCCATATGCAACGGATCGCATTCGTGAATTTCCCGTCCCACCACCAAAAAATGATCCTGGTCGATTATGAAGTGCCGGAAGATGCGGTCGGTTTTGTCATGGGTCACAACATGCTGCGCAACTACTGGGATAACGATGCACACGATTACCAATCCGCAGCGCGGGAAGGCTTCGCGCCGTGGCAAGACCTCTCCACGCGAGTATGGGGGCCGGTCCTCTACGACCTCAATGAAAACTTTAGTACCGCCTGGATGAAAGCGCAGCCGTGGATAGGCTACGACCTGCCTATTTCCCCGGCAAGACTGGCCATCAAACCTACCGTCTTTGAAGCACCCGCGAGGCAGCGGGGCAACCCGGAACCGGCGCAAATCGTGCGCACCCAGGCCCAGGAAAACGAGCGGTCGATTCTGGATGCGTACAAACTGGCGCTCGTCAACGCACGCAGCTACGTCTATTTTGAAAACCAGTATTTCCGCAGCAAAGAAATTGCCATGCACATGCGCGCAGTGCGCAAGGCACTCAAGAAAGGTGGCTGGAAGCGTGATTTTTATGTCTTCGTCGTCACCAACGTGCCCGATGACCACGGGCGCATGACCACCTATGAAATGCTGCACGCATTGGGAAAAGGGCAGAACATGCCCAGGATCGACAAGGAGGAAACCGACGACGGCAAAAAAGACAAAGACCGCGCCTTGCGTCAAAACGAACTCGACGGCATGCATATCCATGTCTGCACACTGGTCACATCGGGCCAGAAAATCGGCCATGACATGGAGACCACCCTGCCGGAACCATTCATGTTGACCAAACCGGCCTCCGCCACCAGCCCGCAGATAAAAAAAGACCCGTTCGCTGCGCCTTCCGGCACGGCAATCGATCCGCAACCGATGAAAACGACGATGCATGCAAGGCCGTACACTGCCTACAAAGACATCTATGTGCATTCCAAGCTGTTGCTGGTGGACGATGTGTTCTTCACCCTCGGCTCGGCCAACGTCAACACCCGCAGTTTTGAGGTCGATTCCGAACTCAATATCGCCATGCCGTCGCCGACGCTTACCAGGGAATGGCGGGAGCATTTGTGGCGGATTCATACGGGGCGGCCGCCGTTGGGGAATCCGAAGGATGAATTTATTGAATGGGACAAAATCATGAAAAAAAATGCAGAAAAAATAGATAAGCAACACCCCCTGTTTAGCGGCACGATCATCGAGTTTTACGATGGCGCCAAAACCGGTGGACGGGCCGACTGATGGTGTCGCGCCTGTTTTTATTGATACTGTTATTTGCAGCGGCTTTCACGGAGGCGGGCTGCAAGGAAAATCCAAGGACAAAAGAAATGGAAAGCATTGACTGGCAATCGCTCGAATTCAGATGCACATGGGAAGCCAAACCGGGACCGCCAAGAGACGATGAAGCCGAACACTGGTATCAAACCGCCAATCGTCTGTACAAATCCGGCACGGACAAGCAGTTGGTCGAACACGCGCAATTGCTGCGCAGAGCTGCGGAACGCGGCCATATCAAGGCCATGAACAATCTTGTGCTGGCGTACCTGAATGGCGACGGCGTCGAGCAAAGCGACAAGCAAGCCGTGCATTGGGCGGAGGAAATGATGAAGCTGGAAAGCGGCCGCGGCTACTATCACATGGGGACATTCCTCGAACAAGGCATTGGGGTCAGACAAGACAGGAAAGCGGCATTGACATACTTTCGCAAGGCGGCTGACCTGGGGAATCCGCAGGGGCAGCTAGTGGTTGGGAAAACGATGTTGAAAGCCTTTTATTCTCCAGATATTTCTGTAGCGGGCAAAGAACAGGGCTACAAGATTGTCAGGCGTATCTTTCAATGCGCTCTAGACCAAGGCTTGGCCGAAGCCGGCTATGAGCTGGGCTTCCATTTATCTGGCGAAAATCAGACCGCCGACGCTCTGCGAGCGTTTCAGGCGGCGGGTAAGTTGGGGCATATTAATAGCCTCTATTGGCTGCATTCTTCCTTTCGCGATGGCAGCGATGGCGTTGAAAAAGACCCCAAACGAGCTGCCACGTATTACCAACTGCTGGAAGAAGTGAGGGAAGACAAAACCAAACGCTTCCCTAACCTCGACCAGCTTTGCCCTTTGCCACCAAAACCAATGATCGGGGACTTGAAATGACGAACACAGCACGACAGGACGCCGCAATGTATGCCAAATTGAATAGGAGTCTTTGGCTTGGCTTTTTTTGTTCCGTGATTTTGTGGCTAATTGCGGCATATGCATTGTCGGATTCATGTCTGGAGATGGGTGGTGGGCCGTCACATTGCAGCGGCCATATTCCAAGTTTCTTAACCCTGTTTTCAATTATTTATATTTCGCTGGGGGTTCCACTTGCAATTTGTTTGTTGGTTTGTGCGCTGTACACAGGTGCAAAAAGGAGAAAATTTGAGCGAGCCATGAAATCTTGCATGCGCTAAGCAGAATAAACCCATGGCCCTTATGCCGGACGGACTTGTCCTGTCAAGGCGTAAAACTGATCAGCGAAAGATATCGCTTCGCCCCCCTTCGATGACGCCTTGACCTTTGCGGATCATGTGCATGAGTTCGATGCCGGCCAGGATAGGTCTGGCAGACTGAAAGGATTGAAAGTTGAGCATGGGTCCAGTGCGGTGCTTGATCGCTCGATGGTCTCTTGTTTGACGATGTTGTTGAGGTATTTGACCTGACGGACCACGATCTTGTTTTCCAGTCCGTCATTGAGGTCATCGATCGCCGCCTTGTTGGCGCCGCTCTTGTCCATCACGATGATCTCACGCAAGCCATGCAACCGCATGGCCTTCTCGAAAAAGCGCCTGGCAGCGGCCTTGTCGCGTTTGACTGTCAACAAGTAATCGACCGTGTTGCCGTCCTTGTCCACCGCACGGTACAGATATTTCCAGACGCCTTTGACCTTGATGTAGGTTTCGTCCATTCGCCAGCTGCTGCCCACAGTACGCTTGTGCTTGTAAAACACCTTTTCCAGCAACGGCAAAAAGCGGACTGCCCACCGGTTGATTATCGAGTGGTCGACCACCACCCCGCGCTCTTGCATCATTTCTTCCAGATGCCGGTAACTTAACGGATACGCGACGTACCAGCGAATGCACATCAGGATCACTTCCAGCGGAAATCGCATTCCTTTGGTCGATCGCATCTTCCATTACCTTATTCTAAAATCCGGCACTCTATCTCAATTCGTTCAGCCTATGCTTAACGTGACAAAACCTGACGAAGCGCCACCAATTGATGTGGCGACACGTCACACCATTTCCTCCTGTCAATATTGACAGTGTTGGATTTTCTCTCTTATCACATAATAGGAAGACCACTAACAATTGGAATTGTGCGCTTTCAGGGTAGAAAGTGATTTCAGCGCAGTTCTATAAGGAGAAGAAATGCTGTTCAAATGCCTGCCCACATTTTTGGGATGCTCGCTGTTTGCCCTCAACACCTTCGCAGCTACGGCCAACCCGTTCGCTGACAACAATGGCCAGATCCCGCCTTCGTCCGAATATAATGGCCCTCTTTTCAAGCTGAGCCATGACTATCCAGCGCAAGCGCCGGTGCCGCCGATGCCGTGGCGCGCCGCCATCAACAATGGCGCGATCACGACGCAGAATGCCAGCGCCTATGCCCAAGCGCTCAAGGCAGCCGTCGGCAAAGACATGCGTGTCCTGATCGAAGACTATGCAAATTGGAATGCCCCGCAGCGTGGCTGGTATAACGAACCATGGTTGGGCAATATGCGCGAAGCCATTCACGGCATGTATGTGGGCAGTAGCGTGCTGGACAAATCGCTGTTCCAAGGCAGCGGCCTGACCAAGCCGATTACGACCTATGTTCTGACCTACTACGACAAGACGGCCGCGCAAACGCTGCAGAAGATCTGGAGCAAGACGGCAATGAAGCCGCTTGTTACGCCGGTGACGACGCAATTCCCGGAAGGATCGCTGATCGTCAAAGCCGCATTCATCACCGCCGATCCGACCGTATGGCCAGTGATGGAAGGCAGTAAAGCCTGGCCTTTGTACATCACGACCGACGCTACCACCGGCGACTACAAAACGCCAACGGTCGTCAATACTTATTTCATGCAGTTCGACATCATCGTCAAGGACAGCAAGTCGGCGCCGAAAACCGGCTGGGTGTTTTCCACCCTGGTCTACGATAAGAACGCCCCGGGCAAGAGCGTCTGGGACAAGATGGTGCCGCTTGGCGCGCAATGGGGCAACGATCCGCAAGCCAACAGCACGAAAAACCCATCCGCACCGCTGATCGAGAACTGGAACAATCCAGCCGCGCCCGCGTACGGTTCGGAAACGCTAGGCTGGGGCGGGCGCCTGTCCGGGCCGAACGACGGTGCCATGAACGATATCGCTTTCACCGCCAACGGAAAACAGCAACTGGTGAAGAACGCGCAGGACTCTTCCTGCATGAGCTGCCACAGCAGCGCGCAGTGGGATGTCAAGAATCCTGCCGTGGGGATGAAGTCCTTCTTGTTGCCTACCACGTCGAACCCGCCGAAAACCACCGGCCCGGGAGGCAATTATCTGGTTTCTCCCGCCCCCGGATCGCCGCAATGGCTGCGCTGGTTCCAGGACCGTTATGGCAATGTGCCGATGAATGCGGGCAGTGTCGCTGCCGACTTTGACATGGTCTTGACCTTCAAGAGTTTGCCAGCCTGGTACAGCGCCACGACCGGCAAACAGCATCAATTGAGCACGATGGACCGGACCGGCAAGCCTCGTACCAAGCTGAACAACGGCAAAGAATTGGTGAAGTAATCCACCTCGCATCATTGTCCTGATAGGGGGAAAAGCGTTCGACCGAACGCTTTTCCCCTCGCCGCCTGACCGCATCTCGCGGGCATCATATTCCCCTACCATATCCGCAAAACCGATAAGGAAAAAGATTTCCATGACCGCCAATTACAAGACCTTTTTCAAGGGAGCGCGCAACAAGAAACCTGCGGGCACATCGCAAGGCTACCCGGTTCCCGGCCCGCAATCGCCGACTTCGGAAGACATCGCGGGGCAGGCATTCTTTGCCAGTACTTGCGACTGGGAGCGGATTCTCAATGAGACGTACGACTTCATCGTGATCGGCACCGGGCCTACCGGCGTCGCCTTCATCGACCAAGCACTCAAGAACAACCCGCGCGCGAAAATACTCGTTCTGGAACGAGGTGGATTCTGGCTGCCTGTGCATTACCAGATGCTGCCTGCGGCATTCCAGGGCACGACCGGCTCCCCGCCGACAACCTACCCATGGTCGCGCACCACGGAGATGGCCACCACCGGGATGGAAATGTTTCAGGCCGGTTATATCCCGGTGCTGGGCGGGCGCTCGACCTATTGGAGCGCTTGGTGCCCATCGCCGACGCCGGACCTCATGCGTGACTGGCCACAGGAATTGATTGACGTCACGCAGTCCCCCGGCTTTTGGGATCGCGCGAAGGCATTTCTCCGTGTGACCACCACCGACAAGATCAATGACGGTGTCTACGGCAAGCTGCAACAGCAGCTCGATGCCAATCTCTGCGAAAACTTCAGGAAATTCGTTCCGACCGCAGAAAATGCCTATCCCGCACCGATCGCCGTCGACAATCCGGATTGGAAGACCGTCAAGTTCTATAAATATTCCACCGTGGGCACGCTGCTCGATCTGCATGAAAAGCAAAATGCCTTAACAAATGACGGCAAGGGACAAGCACTGACGATTGTGGATCGCTGCATCGTCCAACATCTTTTGCATGACGGATCTGGAACGGTCATCGGTATTGAGACAAGCCGAGGCACCCTTGCCGTTGGCCCGGCGAAAATCGTGCTGGCAATGGGAACGATTCCGCCGACGACCTTGCTGATGAATTCATTCAAGGACCAGATGCCGAATGCGGGCAAGCGCTACACCGGCCACTTCATGTCGCATATGACGGCGCGCGTCAAACGTTCGGCGTTCCAGAGCTTGGCCCCCTTGGAGATCGGCGCCACGTATCTTGACGGCAAGGACCATGCAGGCCATCAGTATCACGTCCAGACAAGCGCGTTTGCGGTATCGAATCCAGCGGCCGACATCGGGACGATTGCGCACGAGTACCCGGATGCGGCAGCGGCGCCCTCCATGCAGCAATTGATCGGTTCGGAGGATTATGTCGTGTTTGTCTGCGCGACCTTGGGCGAAGTCAGCGAGAAAAATCCGAATAACTGGATCCGGCGCAATAGCGAACAGAATCCGACAACGAATATTTCCCTGCAACTGATACCGGGCGAGGAAGACATGCGCCTATGGAAGGTGCTGGACGAAGCAACCGACCAGACGATTAAGGCCATGACCACGAGCGGCGGAACACCTGAAATCGAGTACTGGATCGACTCTCCCGAAGGCGGGGGTTCCTGGAGTACATCCCACCCGGGCAAGCATCAGATGCGCCTCAATATCGTGGTGCATGAGGCTTCTCCATTGTGGATGGGAACCGACTCACAAACATCAGTGGTCGACACCGACTATCGTCCGCACGGCGTGAAAAATGTCTACGTTACAGGCGCGGCGCTGTTCCCGACTTCAGGATCGTGGAATCCGACATTGACCATGTGCGGGCTGGCGCAGGATCTCGCGGACCGAATCGCGAAGTAGGAAAGGAGCGAATGCCGTCAGGCTCTTGCGCGGTTCTGTCGTAATAAGGGGTACCGTAAGGATTCGTGCGTAAATGAGTAACATCGTGGATTTCGCTACATTTGAAACGTCACGCCGTAGTCAATCAGACCCAAATTCCGTTCGCGCAGTTCATACATGCCGAAACGGTTGGCGTGGTGCGTCCGGTACGGAATGAACGCAGCGGCCAATTCCGGCATCATCAAACTCGCTCAACTGGATCCTTTGCGTGTACATGTCATCTTGCCGATGGCGGCGTTCGGCAAGATCAAGCCTGGCATGGAAGCTGATCATCCCGCTTCTTTTTCAAACTCAGGCGGCAGCGTTTGTAGCGAAATCCCATCTATTTCAGGTAGCGCTTGAGCGTGCCGCGGCTCATGCGTGTGCGCCTGTGCTCACACCAGCGACGCAACATGGAACTCGAGGAACCGCTTTCATCATCGGCCAGCTTGCGCAATTCCCGCTGCTGCTGACGCGACAATTTCGGTGGCCGTCCGCTATGCCAGCCTTCATACAATCCCGCCAAACCCAACCTGTCCCAGCATTGCCGCCAGTGTTCGACGGTATTGATATGCACCTCGAATTCGTTGGCCACTTGCTACATGGATACGCCGTGCCGCCGGATGCGCATTCCGGCAACACGCATCCCATGCGTCAACGAACAGAAATGATGTGAGGATGTAACAACAAGAATTTTTTACATTCATCGGCATTTCTTATCCATGTATCGCGCCTGAAATAGCCTCTGCAACGCGAATGCCCCTGCGCCATGTAATACCAACCCTCACCTATAACGCGACATGAAATGAAATCGCGTCTTTTTCCGTCTGGCAAAAAGCGTATTGTCAATCGTTGGCCGCGAACGTGTTATTCGTCGTTGTCCCCCTTCGTGGAGGCAGGCTGCGCTCGCTATGGCATCTCCTCTCCCTTGCCAGCCGAAAAAATCCATCGATTCCATTTGTCACGTTATGGGTGAGGATTTGTATAAATCCCTCGCTACCGGGTATGTCAATTGCTATGACAAAGCTACAACCGCCTCCGTGTCAGGTTGCACTTTTGCACAATTGTTTAAAGAATTGGACGCCCAGCGCATACAACCATGCTGAAAATTGCCTTGATCAGTGAACACGCATCCCCCTTGGCTCTGGTCGGCGGCACTGATAGCGGCGGACAAAATGTGTATGTCGCGCACCTTGCCAGGCAACTCACGCATCTAGGTTTTCATATCGACATTTTCACCCGCCGCGATGGCAAGAATCAGCCGCTGATCGTGGACTGGTTACCTCAGGCACGCGTGATCCATGTACCGGCCGGACCGGCACGCTTCATTCCGAAAGAACAGATGCTGGCGCACATGGAAGAATTCGCACGTTGGGTGGAACGCTTCGCGCGCCGCGAAAAAATTCGCTACGACGTGACTCATGCCAATTTTTTCATGTCAGGCATGGTCGCGCAACGGATCAAACAAGCGTTGGGCACGCCCTTTGTCATGACTTTCCATGCGCTCGGACGCGTACGGCGCCTGTCGCAAGGCAAGGATGACGCATTTCCCGATATTCGCTTTGCCATTGAAGAACGGCTGATGCAGGAGGCCGATCGGATCATCGCGGAATGCGCCCAGGATCAGGTTGACATGGAACGTTTGTATGGTGCCGATGGCAATCGCATTGATGTTGTTCCCTGCGGTTTTGATTCGAACGAATTCTGGCCGGTTACAGCCAGCGCGCGCGAGCATTTAGGCTTGCAACCTGATGATTTCATTGTGCTGCAACTGGGCCGCATCGTGCCGCGCAAGGGCATCGACAATGTTATTCGCTCGATGGCGACGCTGCGCAAAAAGCACGGCATTCCAGGAAAACTGTTGGTGGTGGGCGGCAATACGCTCGAACCCGATCCGCAAGCAACGCCGGAACTCGGGCGCTTGATGGCGCTGGCCGATACGCTGGAAATCCGCGATGCGGTCACGTTCACCGGCCAGCAGCCACGGGCGATGCTGCGCTATTACTACAGCGCCGCCAATGTGTTCGTCACGACGCCGTGGTATGAGCCGTTCGGCATTACGCCGGTGGAAGCGATGGCATGTGGTACACCGGTCATTGGTGCGGCCGTCGGCGGCATCAAGAGCACGGTGGTCGAGGCCGAGACAGGTTATCTGGTGCCACCCAACGATCCCGATGCATTGGCCGAACGACTGGCATTGCTATATTACCGGCCTCACACCGCGCAACGCATGGGATGGGCTGGAATGCATCGTGCCTATCATTACTTTACGTGGCGCAAGGTCGCCGCGCAAATTGCCGATGTCTATTTCGCCGCTCACGCAACCGTCCCGCTTTTGCATGCGCATTCCACGCCCTCCCCTGCGCTCGGCGCACAAGCGGCTTCCGGAATATGACGCAGTTCAACCTGGAAACGGCAGTTGACCGCTTACTTATGTCTGGAAAGCCCCATGAACATTGAGATTCTTTCATTCGATGACATTCACCTATTGGGTGAGAACGCTACAGGGCGTAGCAGGGGTTTCGGATCGCATGCGATCCGCCTGCGTAGCAGTACTGGCTTGCAAGCCAATACGCGTCCTGCAAGGACGATCGCACGCTTTTGCGACTCCCTGGCCGCGTTGCTCCTCCTTGTGGAATGCAGTCCACCGCGTCGTCGCGCCTTGCCAGGAAGCCGCAAAAGCGCACACTCGCACTTGTCCAACTACCGTTTCCAGGTTCAATGAAGGAGATGTATCTTGAATCAAGTGCATGAGGCCGGCAGTATGCCGCAACAAGCCGCGCTGCCGGCATTGGCCGGCAAGACCATTTTAATCACAGGCGGCGGCAGCGGTCTTGGCGCTGCGCTATGCCGCACCTTATCAGCTGTCGGCGCCAACATCATGGTGGGTGATCGCAATCGCGACGGCGCCTTGGCCGTGGCGGAATCGCTGGCTGCGGCTGGCGCCGCTGCGCACGCCATGCACTTCGACGTAAGCGACCCGGCTGCAGCAGAGCAGGCCGTAGCGCACACCATCGACCGATTCGGCACGCTGGACGTGCTGATTAACAATGCCGGCATCGATGTGACTTGCCCGCTGGAAGAACTCTCGTATCCCGATTGGGATCGCGTCATCCGCACCAATCTTTACGGTCCGTTCCTGTTATCGCAGTGCGCGGCGCGGCACATGCGGCAACTTGGGCGCGGCCATATCATCAACATCGCCTCGACTGCCGCCAAAAGAACATGGCCGAATGCGTCTGCCTACCATGCGAGCAAATGGGGACTGCTCGGGTTCTCGCACGCCTTGCATGCGGAATTGCGTCCTTACAACATCAAGGTGACCGCCGTGGTGGCGGGTGGCATGCGTACGCCTTTTCTGCTTGATCGTTTTCCGGAGATCGACTTGTCCACCTTGCAGGATCCGGCCAACGTGGCACGCGCGGTACAAGCGGTATTGACCTTGCCGGATGACACCGTGATTGCCGAAATCACCGTGCTGCCGATGCATGAAACGTCCTGGCCGTGAATATGAACGAGGGAAAGGAAACGACGCAGCAGCGTCTGCGGCGCGCAATTTTTCTCGACAAGGACGGTACCTTGATCGAGGATGTTCCGCATAACGTCAACCCGCAACGCGTCGTGCTCGGTCCGCGCGTTGTGCAGGGACTGGCACACTTGCAGCAGTGCGGTTATGCCTTGTTTATCGTATCCAACCAACCCGGCCTTGCGCACGGCATTTTTTCGGAATGGGCGTTGCACCACGTGTTGCAACATCTCCGGCATATGCTGGGCGAACAAGGCATTGTCATCGACGGCATCTATTATTGCCCGCATAGCCCGACCGGGACCGTGGCCTCGTATGCAAGCGCTTGCACTTGCCGCAAACCGATGCCGGGCATGTTGCAGCGGGCCGCAGGCGAGCATGACATCGACTTGCGCCGCTCATGGATAGTCGGCGATATTCTGCACGACGTCGAAGCCGGTCACCGTGCCGGCTGCAAGGCGGCATTGATCAACAATGGCAACGAAACGCAATGGCAGCAGTCGCCGCTGCGCATGCCCGACATTATGGTGAACGATGTATATTCGGCTGCCAAGACGATTACGCGGCTTGACGGTTTGCCTTCGCCAGACGAGACGAAGGCAAGCGAGCAATGACAAAACAGGATTGGGATCAGGCGCAAAATATCCTGTGCGTACGGCTTGACCAATTGGGCGATGTGCTGATGAGCACGCCGGCGATCCGCGCGTTGAAAAATACCGTCCCGGCGCGCCGCATGACACTGCTCAGCTCGGAGGCAGGCAGCGCTGCCGCCCGTTTTATCCCGGAATTGCATGACGTTATCGTGTATGCGTCGCCTTGGATGAAGAGCAGCGAGCGCCACAATGCCGCGATTGATCTGGCGCTGCCGAAAATGCTGCAATCGCGCCAATTCGACGCCGCCGTGATCTTCACGTCGTATAGCCAGAGTCCGCTGCCCGCCGCCCTGCTTTGCTATCTGGCAGACATCCCTTTGCGCATCGCCCATTGCCGCGAAAACCCCTACCATCTGCTCTCGGACTGGATCCCCGACCCAGAGCCGCATCAAATGGTGCGGCACGAAGTGCGCCGCCAGCTCGATCTCGTTGCAAGCATCGGCAGCGAGGCGGCCGAGCAGCGGCTGTCGTTTTCCATTCCTGCCGAGGATGTCGCGTGGGCCCGGCGCCATATATCCGCGCTTGACATCGATCCGTCGCAGCCTTGGCTACTGTTGCATCCAGGTGCCAGCGCGCCATCGCGGTGCTATCCCGCGCCGCTGTGGCGCGACGTCGCTGACCAACTCGCGGCAGCGCTGCACTGCCCGCTGGTTTTTACCGGCACGGCAAACGAAACAGCGCTGGTCGCGCAAATCCGGGATGCGATGAGCGCGCCTTCTCATTCGCTGGCCGGCACCCTCACACTCGGAAAATTCGCTGCGATGATTTCGCTGGCGCCACTCATTATCACCAACAATAGCGCGCCGGCGCATCTGGCCGCGGCAGTCGGCACGCCGGTGGTCGATCTCTACGCGCTGACCAATCCGCAGCATACGCCGTGGCAAGTGCCGTGCCGGGTATTGTTCCATCCAGTACCGTGCCGCTTCTGCTACAAAAGCATCTGCCCCGAGCAACATCACGATTGCCTGGCAAAAGTGCCTCCCGAGCGCGTGGTCGCGGAAACACTTGAATTGCTGGATGAAGCAAGGTGATTTCCGTGAATGAATATCCCATGGTCATGGTGCAGATGGGATGGTGCAGCAGGGGTTTCGTGGGACAAGTCCCACGCCTGCGTAACGGTATCGCCTTGCAAGGCGATACTCCCGCAAGGCGTGACGAGTGCCGTGTGGCGGGCCACACAAACGAGGAACAACGCAGCAGCGCGCCCGTCTGCGCCGTGAAAATGGGATATTCATTCACGGAAATCACCTAAGCATGGTGAACCACGCTGCAGCAGAAAATGACAAACGCAACTACTGTGCAAAATCGTTGCCCGACACCACAACTTGAGTTTCCTCATCATGCAGATATCGTTGCATTACCCGAATCAAACAATGCGGTCTTATTGGCATGGGTTTTGCGAAGCTTGTTCTGTCAAATTTTCTATTAACAGGAGTTAAACATGCCATCCAAGTTTGCCAGCAAGGCCTCCCCCGCGACTGCGATCGACATTCTCACGGAAGACCATAAGCATGTCATGAAAATGTTTACGGACTTTGAAAAATTGAGATTGGATGAAGACAGCGATGAGGATGCCAAACAGATCCTGGTGGAGCGGACCTGTACCGAATTGACGATTCACTCGCAGGTAGAAGAAGAATTTTTTTACCCAGCGCTGCGTGAGGCGCTCGACGATACCAGTATGCTGGACGAGGCGGAAGTCGAGCACGGCATTGCGAGTCAACTGATTGCGGAACTTGAATCGATGCAGCCAGACGACGAATTGTACGATGCAAAATTCACCGTTCTCGGTGAATACGTCCGGCATCACATTGAAGAAGAACAGGAAAAAATTTTCCCGAAAGCGAAAAAAGCCAAATTGTCCTTGGAGTCCCTGGGAGAAGATATCCGTCAGCGCAAAGAGGAGTTGCTCGCCGAATTCGGATTCCCGGAGGACGACGACGCCGTCGAAGGGGAGACCGAAATCAGGCGGAAAAAGTCAAGCCGCAAGGGCGGTACCTGACCGCTAAGAAGATTTGTCTAAATCTGATATCGGATGAAAAAAAGGCGCCGAATATCTGATCGGCGCCTTTTACGTGGTGGGTTTTACTGCCAATATGGGCGCATGTTGTAATAGGTATAGATCTCGGATGCCCAAGTCGGATCCGCCATGGATGGCCAATGATCCTTGTCAAAGCCAGGCGCGTTTTTCAGGCGTTCCTCATCGATGTCGAGTACAAAGCATTCGCGATCGGCATCAAGGGTCAACGCGCTCCACGGAATCGCGAACAGTTTATCGCCGATGCCCATGATGCCGCCAAACGACATGACCGCGTACGCCACGTGACCGCTCGGAACATCAATCATGATGTCCTCGATCTTGCCGAGGTCGTCGCCTTGCAGGTTCACGACTCTATCTCCTTGCAGGGTATCCGCAGCCATCACTTCCGGCCCCGGTCCGCCGGAATATTCAGGTTGTTGCTCAATGATGCGGGCGCCGCCCTCGGTGCCGGGCATGGAGCCGCTTGATGTTGAAGATGGGTTCATGATAATCCTTTCGAATGAATCAATAGAGTTGGCTGTCACGAAGGCAGAAGTGCGAATTGAAACGCGAATTGAAACGTTTATTCATGCGCATATCCTTTGCGAGATCAGCTTCGTTGAAGAGCAAGTGCCATGCCATCGGCACAATATTTCGCTCTCCCTTTCATTGAGCATCTCAGCAGGTATAACAAAAAAATTGGACCTACTGCCAAGCCGGGATGACGGAGCGCGATCTAGCTCCCCCTAAGCGAGAGAGAAAGCTCGACCGCGTTCCATATCACTGATGCGCGGAAGCAGTACCGGTAAAAACCACAAGGCGGTTTGTAATCTCTACAGCGCGCTTTTCTTCGGCTGCTCCCATTTGATCGCTGCCGCCGCTTTTTTGCCGGCAATGAACGCATGGTCGGAGTTGTAGTACTCCCACTCGCTATAACGGCCCGCCAATGCAATGTCGTACTCTGCCAGCCATGCCTTGACGATTGCCACGTTGCGCGCACGCGCATGGTCATATAGCACATAGGCGTATGGCATATCCACCTGGTTCGCGGTCAGCAGCCGGTCATCCGCTTTCAGAAAACCAACCTCGATCAAGTCCGCCATGCAGCGTTCAATCAGACGCTGCCCGCCGTACGGCAGCGGCTTGGTTGGCGAATATGTTATTTCACAGGTCAAGCCGAATCCGCCGGGCGCATTGCATTCCGGACTGGCATTTCCCTGAACAAAAATGCGATGAAAGATCGTCTCTTCCGGATAATAGATCCAGTGCTTGTCGGTGATATCTTCCCTTGCAATGCCAAGATTTACGCAACGCACGGAAACATGGCGCAAAGCGCGCGCCGCTTGCCTGATTTCATCCGGCGCTGCGTCACCGATACGCTTGATCAACTCGGGCAGCGGCATGGTGCTGATCAAATGATCGTATTGAAAGCGCCGGCCATCTGCCAATGCCACCAGATGCTCGCGCGGCGACACATGCACCACGTCGGCATTCAATTCGATCGTGCCCTTGATATGCGGCAGGAACCCGGACATCAGCGCCTGAAAGCCGCCGCGCAATGGATAGCCGAAACGTGCATTCGGGCCCATCGGTTTGGCGGTCGGTTGCAATGCGCCCTCGATGATTTCTTCCATGTCCGGCAGCGGCACCCGCCCGCCGAGCCATGACGTTTCCATCTCGGTCAGCGGGACAGTCCATAATTTTCGATTGTAGGGAATGGCAAAGTGTTTGGCGATTCCCGCGCCCCACGTTTGGTAAATGAATTCTTCAAAATTCGCGGGCTGACGGTTTTCGAGCGAAACGAAAGGTGCCGCTGACAACCTGGATGGAGGAAGGGTGGCACTGCCATCGGCGCAGCAATCGGATACCTGGGCCGGTGCGGCCATGGAATCCAGTTGTTTCCCGTCGCCCTGCCCTTCCCGTCCGTTCGCAGCATCGCACTTCACGTCCGGTTTTTTCAAACTGCCATAACGCGCCTCCACCGCGCCGATGATGCATTCCTTGATAACCTCCGGCGGCAAGCCATACAGCGCACCCTGGAACGGATACCGGGTATATACCTGTTTGCTGTAAACCCATGCTTCGCGATTTTGCCAATGCAGGTTGTCGCCCAACAGCGTTTGATACAGCTTCAGCACATAGGGATCGTTGGAAAACATGATATGGCCCGCATGATCGAAGGTGAATCCTTTGTCTTCAATCGAGCGACACCAACCGCCGACGCCTGCGTTCTTGTCGAGCACGAGCGTATCGCCATCGAGATGATAGGCGGCGCTCAAGCCCGTCGGCCCGGCACCGACAATGACGCATTTCACATGAGGCATGACGGTTGCCTTGCGCAATGCGTTGACATTTTCGTTCAGATCGGCGGACTCCGCCGTTTCGTGCCCCCCTTTTGCCTCTTTCACCGGTGCCGCTTCCAGCAATGCATGCATTTTCCGCGCAGTGGATTCCCACGAAGTCGATGCAACGATTCTGCGCATTGCGGCTACCTTGTCCGCTTGCGCCGCCGGCGGCGCAAGCAGCGCCTCTTCACAGGCGGCGATGAATGAAGTCGCGTCAGCGGCAATGCTGACGACTTCGCCATACAAATCCACCACGTCGGTAATGGGCGTACTGACCACTGGCAGTTCGGCCGCCAGATACTCCAGCGTCTTGGTCGGACTAACGAAACGCGTCGACTCGTTCAATGCGAACGGCAGCAGGCATACATCCCAACCGGCAAGAAAATGCGGCAGCGACTGATACGGCTGTTGTCCCAGATAATGGATATTGGCGCGCTGCGGCAGCGATGCCGGATCAATTTTTATGATGGGCCCGACCAGCACGATTTGCCATTGCGGATGCGCGTCGGCCACCTGTGCAATCAACTGGGCATCGAAGCGTTCATCGATGACGCCATAGTAGCCAAGTCGCGGGCCGGGAATGCTGCGATGGTGCGGGTGCGAGTTGGAGCGGTCCAGCGCCTGCGTGAAGTGGACCACATCCACGCTGCTGGGAAAGCAATGCACATTCGGATGCCGTTCGGATCGGGCGCGATAAAGACTGGGACCGCCGGTAAAGACGATATCGGCCCGCTTCAATACCGCGCTTTCACGCTGCAGTAATTGCTTCGGCGCGTTCTTGAATGCCGCCAGCTCATCCATGCAATCGTACACCACCAGTCGCGGCTGTAAATCCTGCAGCAACGGCAGCGCCATCGGCGTATAGAACCACGCGATGTGATCGGCATGATCCACAGTCAATTGCCGCATCAATTTGCGCAATTGCGGTAATTGATCATCATGGAACCCGGCCATGCCTATCTGCGTATGGGGCTGATACACGTGCACGTTGGGTGCCGGCGACGATATCTTGAAAAAACTCTCGCCCTCATGCCAAACCGGTTCTTCAATGAAGATGACTTGATAGTACTCGGCCAGATGCGACAACAAATGCTGCGGCCGCTGATAGACGAAATCCCAACGGAGGTGCGAAAAAACAATGATTGCTGGCATGCGATCTCCTTGCCGCCGTATTGGCGTGTTGATTGGACAATGAAGTCCAGTGATACGTTGCGCTTGGCGCAATGCATAGGCATAAGGTTCCGACAGGACACGCTGGAATTTCCCTTCGCCATCAATGTCGACATCCCATAAACCGCTACGATGCCAATGGTCAACATCGTCCCAATCGGGTCGATCTATGATTGGATACAGGCAAATTCCATGCAGCGCGACGCCGTTATTGCGCGCACTGACGGTTTCTCGCGCCAGTTCCTTGATCCAGGCGCCGCGCCCGCTGCCGACGTGACTGGTTTCCGAAAGCAGAACGGGACGTCGATACCGTTGCTGGACGTCGTGCAAGAGACGATGCAACGGCACCCGCCGCGCATTGCCCAAGTGCCACCACAATCTCTCGTTGGTATCGAACTCCCATTGATTGCTGTGGTAATAATTGACGCCGATCAGGTCGAGGTAGCGCGGCGCGCCGCCCAACTCCGGCGCGACCCGACCGCACAGCATGTCCCAAGACTCGAACTGCGATTGTGCGCAGGATGCAGCAGCGTCGTTCAAATCGGGACGATTGCCGGATGCAACGACATGGATGACCGGATCGCAATGAAGGATTCGCGCATGCGGGTCGGATTCCCAGATGGCATCGCAGCCCGCGATCGTCGCGCGCACCAGTTGCCGTTTCACTTCAGTTGCATCGACATAGTCGCGCTGGTCGCCATTACTCAAGAGATTGTTACAGAGGCCCCACGTCATGTAGGAAATCTCATTCATCGGCGAATAAACCGTATTGTCCTCGGACAGCGGCGCGAGATAGCGCGCCGCTGCGCGGCAAAAACAGGCGAAGCGTTCCACGAATTCTTGCGACTCAAGATGAATACCGGCAGGCCAGCCGTAATGGCACAGCGTCCAGACAATCTGCAAACCGGTCCTGCGCGCCGCATCGATGCGTGACTCGATCGACGAAAAATCAAATCGGCCTTGCGCCTCTGTCAAGCGCCATCCAATACTTTCGCGCACGGTTCGAATGCCGAATTGTTCAAGCAAACGATAATCATCGTAGGCACGTTCCGCATGGCGCGTGGAATGATTCATCGACAGCGGATTGCCTGCTCGATTGATATGGTCCGCGCCTTCATATCCAGCCATCCAATAGGAGCGAAACGGTTCAGTCGAAGCAGGCGCTGTCATGTTTGTGTCGGTAAATTGAGAATCCATCCGTGATCGGAACGATGCTTCCATAGGCAAGACACATGCCCATCCGATAGCAAGCAGCAATTGCGGCAAGAATGTACGCGTACCACGATTTTCCTGACGTAAGATTTACAGCGCGGCGTAAAAGCTACATAAGAAAACCTGCTGCAACTCAAGCCGGAACGCGCCATTGCGCGACGCTCCAACCTATGCGGCTTCCCGCTTAATGTGATGCGGAAGTAACACGGCGCACGGAACAAGCATGAGAAATTCGGCCTCAGGTATGCTTTCTGCTTCAGCAGACTAAACCTTACCGACTGCCATCGTTGCACGGACCTATGTCGTATGACCATTGAATGTGACACCGTTGTACCATGCATTGTTTCTGCATGAGCGAGCAGTTTGGATTTTCATTGACATCGGTTAAGGCAAAACCAGCGTTTTCAGATCAACTAAAGATTGGCATACATGCGTATTCGTTATGCATTCATGTACGCTCAATCAGTTGAAGAAAGAGGATCATGACCCCAATTCGCAAAGCAGTTTTTCCGGTAGCAGGTCTCGGCACACGCTTCCTGCCCGCAACCAAGGCGTCTCCCAAAGAGATGTTGCCAGTCGTGGATAAACCTTTGATTCAGTACGCCGTCGAAGAAGCTGCGGCTGCCGGCATTACCGAAATGATTTTTGTCACCGGCCGCGGCAAGCAGGCGATTGAAGACCATTTCGACAAAGCCTATGAACTGGAAGCAGAACTGGCAGCACACGGCAAAATCAAGCTTCTGACCGAAATCCGCGGCTTGCTCCCGAAAAACCTGCATTATTCGTATGTGCGCCAAAGCGAAGCGCTCGGTCTTGGTCACGCAGTGTTATGCGCCAAGTCCTTGGTAGGCGACGAGCCGTTCGCCGTGTTGCTGGCGGATGATTTGATCGACGCCGAGATACCGGTCTTGCATCAGATGATAGATCTCTTTACCCAACATGGCCGCTCTGTCATCGGCGTACAGAATGTTCCGCTGGAACAGGCGAGCCAGTACGGCATCATTCGCCCTCAACCACTCGGCGTGCATATTCACCGCATAGAAAGCATCGTGGAAAAGCCGGAGCCGCGGAATGCGCCATCGACGCTGGGCGTGGTTGGACGTTACCTGTTCACGCCAGATATTTTCGATTTTCTGGAAACGACGCAGGCCGGTACCGGTGGAGAAATCCAGTTGACCGATGCTATTGCCGCGATGCTGAAAACGAGTTCTGTTCTGGCTTACGAATTCAAAGGCACACGCTACGACTGCGGTTCGAAACTGGGTTATCTCAAGGCGGCAGTTTCATATGCATTAAAACATCCCGCGATCGCTGAAGAATTTGCCGAATTCATCGACAAGTTGCAGGTGATCGCTCCAACGCAACGGATAAGCTCTTGATATAAATTATGTCCGCACCGGCCCATCAGGTTTCCCCCGCCCTCCATAGTAGAAATCGGCTGGAAAAGCCGATATTCAAGACGTTGGTTGAAAATTCGCCCGATGGAATTTTACGCATCGACCGCAACATGCGTCATCTCTATGTCAATCCCGCAATCGAAGCTGCGTTTGGATTGAAAGCGGCGGCTTACCTTGGCAAAACCAAGGCGGAACTGGGTTTTCCTGCGGAGATGGTGCAGGCGTGGGACGCGGCGGCGCAAGCCGCCTTCCAGACCGGCACCGAACAACAATTCGGGTACGCTCTCGCGCCGGGCGGCAAAACGCGGCATTTTTCGACTCGCGTGATACCGGAGCCGGATCGAAACGGCAATGTCGACTCTCTCATGTGCATTACGTACGACGTGACCGAGCGCACCCTGATGGAGAAGGAGCGCAACGAATTATTGACACGCGAGCGCACCGCGCGCATCCAGGCAGAAATGGCGGCGCGCGCACGAGACGAATTTCTGGCGATCGTGTCGCATGAGTTGCGGGCGCCGCTGAACGGCATTCAAAGCTGGGCCCATGTATTGGAAAATTATGTGAATGACGCCACCGCTGCGACGCTGGTGCAAAGAGCGCTCAACGGCATCAAGACCGGCGTGGCGCAGCAAGTTCGCCTGATCGAGGATTTGCTCGACGTGACGCGCATGATGAGCGGAAAGCTGCGTTTGGTGAAACAGCCGCTCGCGTTACTGCCGGTGGTTCAGGCTGCGGTAGAGAGCGTGCGTGCGCTGGCAGCGGCAAAGCATATCAGCATCATCGACAGCTACAAGATCACGAATGAACAGATCGAAGGCGACTCCGACCGCATCCAGCAAATCATCTGGAATCTGCTGTCGAACGCGGTCAAATTCAGTCCTGAAAACGGTAACATCTGGATGACCGCCGAGCGGATCGACAGCCATGTGTGCATCACGATACGCGATGACGGCAGCGGCATTTCACCGGATTTTTTGCCGCACATTTTCGACCGTTTCAGCCAGGAAGACACTTCCAGCACGCGTGGCCATAGCGGCCTCGGGCTGGGCCTGTTTCTGGTGCGGCGCCTGATTGAATTGCATGGCGGATCGGTCAATGCCGAGAGTCCAGGCAACGGCAAAGGCGCGACCTTCTTCGTCTTCCTGCCATTGCGTACGCAACGGGAAAAATATGCGCTGACCACGCGGCCGGACGACGGCAGTGATGCCCATATCGCACTGCCCTCGCTGAAAGGCTTGCGCATTCTGCTGGTCGATGATCAGGAAGAGGCGCGTGAATCGCTCACCGTGGTGCTCACGACGTCGGGTGCCAATGTGTTCGCGGCCGCATCGGCCAGGGAAGCGCTCGCATGGCTGCCGACTTTGACGGTAGACAAGATGCCGGATGTGCTTATCTGCGACATCGCGATGCCGGGCGAAGATGGTTATGCAGTGTTGAGAAAGATTCGCGCGTGGAAAACGGACAACGATTTCACGCCCTTGCATCGTTTGCCTGCGCTGGCATTGACCGCGTTTTCTCAGCGGGAAGATCGCATACGAGCATTGACTGCCGGCTTTCAAATGCATGTGACCAAGCCGGTGGCGCCAGAGGAACTCATTGTGGTGATTGCGACGATGGTGTCGCGCGGATGAAGGGATAATTACATACATCCAGTCGTCCCTTCCGCATCACTACTCCGGGGAAATTCGCCTTCTTTCTTTTCCTCATCCTTCTCTTCGGCGCCATATTCTTCGAGGCGATTGTAAAGGGTCTTCAAACTGATTCCGAGGATATCGGCCGCCCGCTTCTTGACGCCACCGCATAACTCCAGCGTTGCAAATATCAGCTTGCGATCGACCTCGGCCAACGAGGTACCGACCGGAATCGAGAGCGTCATCCCAACCGGCGAATGACGGGTCACGGCGGGCGCGAGCGCTTCCGCATCAATGGTCTGGTCGGCCAGGATAAATGCGCGCTGAACATAATTCCGTAACTCACGAACATTGCCAGGCCAATGATAATTGTTCAGGGAGGCCAAACCATCCGGCGACAGCACTTTTCTGGCACCGTGCGCGGCATTGAGTTCATCCAGGAAATGCTGCGCCAGCAGTTCAACGTCAGCACCGCGATCGCGCAACGGCGGAATGAGCAAAGGAAATACATTCAAGCGATGATAAAGATCGAGGCGCAATTTTCCTTCCACGATCGCCTCCTCCGGATCGCGATTGCTGGCAGCGATCACGCGCACATCGGTTTCCAGTTCCTGATTCGACCCGATTCGCATGAAGGTGCCGGACTCCAGTACGCGCAACAACTTGACTTGCAACTCGATCGGCATTTCGGTGATTTCATCAAGAAACAGCGTTCCGCCATTAGCGCGTTCAAAATAACCCTTGTGCTGGCGGTCCGCGCCGGTGAAGCTACCTTTTTCGTGTCCAAAAATTTCACTTTCGATCAATTGTGGCGATATGGCGCCGCAATTCACCGGCAGGAAAGGCTGCTTTTGACGCAAACTCAAATCATGAATTGTTTGTGCCGCCAATTCTTTGCCGGTACCGCTCTCGCCAAGCAACAAGACCGTAGCCTCGGTCGGCGATACCCGGCTGATGTGGTTGTACAATTTTTGCATGACCGGTGCCACGCCCAGCATCTGGCCAAAGTAGCCGAGGCGACACAGTTCGCCACGCAACACGCCGATTTCCGCTTTCAGATCTACCGCGCGCGGCACGCGTGACAGCAAGGCCTTCAAGCGGCGAAAATTGATCGGCTTGGTCAGGTAGTCGGCAGCGCCAAGGCGCAAAGCTTCGATTGCGGTTTCGAGACTCGCGTGTCCTGTGATGAGGATAATCTCGGTCGTGCCACGCGCTTCGATATCATTGAAAATATCCATCCCGCTACCGTCCGGCAGTTTGATATCAACCAACACCACGTCCGGCCGGCGACGCAGTATTTGAAGCTGCGCATCATGGATGCTTCCGGCCATGGCGGTAGTAAATCCTTCCGCCGCCGTAATTTCCACAAGCGCTTCCCGGGTATTCACATCGTCATCGACGATCAGTACATGTGGCATAGAAGACGACCCCTCTGCTGACCAAGAAAGGAAAAACAGCTTGGCGGAATACCGCCTCCTTGTTTATCGCAAGGAGCCAGTGTTTTTATCGGTCTCGCCAATGGCGAAGTACGCCGCCAGAGAGTGTCATGAAGTCCTTTGACATTACGGAAAGCATGCAGTACTTGCAGACACTATGCACTGCAGTCAAAGGACTTTTGCACACCTGCTTAGACATCATCACTATGCGTTCCTGTCGCCTTCAACCTCTGATCTGCACCAACAAGATCGAATATAAACAGGAAGTAGCAATGACCGGTTGAAAGAAAAAGAAAAGGGGCTGCATGCAATCACGGCCACCTCTTCTTTCGAAGAAAATTTTCTGAAAACTTCATTGACCGGTATTTGAGTTGCCGTATGACCGCGCAGAGTTATGAGCTTTTTATCGACATCTTATTTTGCACGCCTTTTGCACCCTCGACACTGCGCGCGATTTGCAATGCCCGATCAATTTGCTTCTGATCGCGTACGTATCCGCTCAACATGACTTCTCCGTTTCGCGTTTCAACAGAAATGTCCGTGCTCTTGACCTGCGGATCGGCCAATAGCGCAGTCTTCACCTTGGTTGTGATGACACTATCGTCAATAGTAGCGCCAGCCTTGCTTGCCGCACCGCTACTGGATGTACCGGAGCTAGTACCTGAGGCACCCGAACTACTCGAAGTGTCCGCGCCAGTGCCGGCCGATGATTGTGCGCTGCCCGACGAACCCATGCCGCCCGACGATTGCTGCGTATCACCTGACGATTGCGTACCACCTGACGACTGTGTACCACCTGCTGACGACTGTGTACCACCTGACGATTGTGTATCACCTGACGACTGTGTACCACCTGACGATTGCTCGCCACCGCCGGGAGATTGACGGTTACAACCGCCCGCAAAAGCGGCACTCAACAAAACAGCCACAAGTACAACTTTGGAAGTCTTTGATACGTTTTTCATCGATGATGCTCCTTCACATGACATAAAGACCGTCGGATTGCCCGCCATTAAATCTGCATGCCAACGCATTATGCAGATCACTGATTAATTGCATGCTCGCGTTTCTTGCTATGCACACGCTGAATTCAACTACTTCGGTTAGCTGCCGGATGACGAGCTTGAGCTGCCCGAACTCGGCGTACTGCTTGTACCGGACGAATCTGTTCCGGTCGCACCCGAGCCTGTCGTTCCGCTACCTCCATTACTACCACTACTCCCTGTTGCACCCGGGCTAGTGCTACCCGACCCCGACGTTCCTGATTCGGGTGCAGATCCTGATCCGCTTGTGCCTGGTGTAGTCGGAGCGCTGCCACTGGGCGCACTCGATCCGGATGTGTCTCCACCACTTGTACCGGAAGTATCGGAACCGCTGCTTCCGCTTGTGCCAGGTGTTGTTGGCGTTGTACTTGGGGAAGGTGTTGTACTTGGGGAAGGCATTGTGCTTGAGGAGGGAGTTTCGGTGCTCTGAGGACTTGTTGCCCCGCTGCCTTGCTCCGTGGCAGTACGGCGTTCGCAACCTGTAAATGCAAGACTTGCCAAGGCTGCCGTCAGAACAATTTTCGAGATATTCATTGCTGTGTTCATTGCGCTACCTTTCAATTGAATTAACACTTCATTCATATTGACTGCGTTCGATACAGTTGGTTTCGTAAATCGCCGCCAATCGCGTTTTCATCAAAACGCAGATTCCATGCCAAGACATCGGTGCGCAGCTTCATGCTGCGCATTTATCGAACGGATAAATATTTCCATTCCTCGACATCGCGAAAAAGACAGTCGAAATTTTCCACGCATACGTAAAATTTACTGCCTGACGATTGAATTTTCGCAAGCGTTTTCTTCTTCTTTGATGTAAAACTTCTTAAGCGATATCAATCTAACGTCCTCCTTGCAAATTGTGACAATCATCCCTGCAGCGTCCTGCTTGAAACGAGGCGATTAATATGATTCTAGAGAAAGCCCTGAAGCGCTTCGGCCTGCTGTACGGTTCCTCGCCTGCAATGGAAAACCTTTACCAGCAAATCGAAAAGGTCGCCATTACGGACGCCGCAGTGCTATTGGCTGGAGAAAGCGGCACCGGCAAGGAATTGATTGCGCAAACCATTCATCAACTCAGTCGGCGCAACGATCATCATTTCATTGCCGTCAATTGCGGTGCCATACCAGCGCATCTGATCGAAGCGGCATTGTTCGGACATGAAAAAGGCAGCTTCACCGGCGCAGTACGCCAGCATGTCGGGTACTTCGAGCATGCATCGCGCGGCACGTTGTTCCTCGATGAAATCACCGAAATGCCGACCGACATGCAAGTCAAACTGTTGCGCGTGTTGGAGTCCGGCAGCTTTCTGCGGGTCGGCGGTGATGAAGAAGTAAAGGTCGATGTACGCTTGATCGCCGCAACCAATCGCGATCTCGAGACTGCCGTCAAGCAAGGCAGTCTGCGCTCAGATTTGATGTATCGGCTGGCGGTGTTTCCGATCCGCGTTCCCCCGCTACGCGAGCGCAATGGCGATGTGGAATTGCTGGCGCATCACTTCTTGCAAGCGCTCAATGCAAAGGAACAAACGCACAAAATATTTTCCCGCCGCTCACTGGAAATCATCCGCTCATACTCGTGGCCCGGCAATGTCAGGGAACTGAAAAACGTCGTGCAACGCGCGTTCATTCTTTCAACCGATACCTTAGTCATTGATGAATACATAGCGGACTTGTCGTCCCGCAAACCAGCCATGCGTGAAGGCTGTCTGAATTTTTTTGTCGGCACACCGTTAGCCGACGCGCAACGCGAAATCATTCTGGCAACGCTTAAGCACTTTAGCGGCAACAAGCGCCTGACGGCGGAGACATTGGGTATCAGCCTGAAAACCTTGTATAACCGCCTAAAGGAATATTAACCGTTGATCACTTCCCCGCCATTCGGATGCAATACCTGACCCGACATGTAAGAGGAATCACCGCATGCCAGGAATACGTAACATGGTGCGATTTCATCAGGTTGACCAGCACGCCCCAAGGGCACATCCATACCGAAATGGGCAACTTCTTCCGCTGGAAAACTGGCCGGGATCAACGGTGTCCATACCGGTCCCGGCGCGACTGCATTGACATGGATCTTTCGCTTGGTTAATTGCTGCGACAACGAGCGTGTAAAGGCCACAATCGCGCCTTTGGTCGAGGCGTAATCGAGCAAATGAGAACTGCCGCGATAGGCGGTCACCGACGTTGTATTGATGATGCGCGCGCCTTCTTTCAGATGTGGCAGCGCCGCTTTGACGGTATGGAACATTGAAAATATATTGGTGCGAAATGTCCGCTCCAACTGTTCCTCACTGATATCTTCAATGCTCTGTTGCGGATGCTGTTCAGCCGCATTATTAACCAGCACGTCCAACCGCCCCAGATCAGACACCACTGAATGGACGATCTGTTGGCAAAACTTCGCATCGCCGATATCGCCTGCCATCGTAATGCAGCGGCGCCCCGTTTGCTCCACCTGCTTTTTCGTTTCTTCCGCATCCTGATGCTCATCAAGATAAGCGATGGCAATGTCGGCGCCTTCTTTTGCAAATGCAAGAGCGACCGCTTTTCCTATGCCACTGTCGCCGCCGGTAATCAATGCAACCTGGCCTTCCAGTTTTCCGCATGGCACATAGTTTCGCGCATTGGACTCCGGACGCGGCGTCATTGCCGCTTCGCTACCCGGTTGATGCTCCTGATGCTGTGGTGGAAATGCCTCTTTATCCTGATTGTCCATATTGACCCTCTTGTTACAAATTGCCTATTCCAGATCACCATTTTGCAGATACACACAACCCTGCTTTTAACATTTTGCGTATCAAGGAAAAAACGCCCCGCGCACCAATGCAGCGTGAACATGCGATGCACGGAACGCACCCTACCGTTCTCGGCAATTCGCTCCAGAAATAAAACGTAATTGAACTTTGATCAGAGGCATCGCGCTACCTCCTTTCTTGCGACGGTTCGCCGGCACGCTGTTCGCCGCTGGCGAAAAACCCGAAGTACGCTGCCACGGCCGCGGTAATTGCATGCAGCCATACATCATGCCCATACAACGGAATCAGGCCGAAGAACGTATTCAACCCACCAATCAATCCCATGACAGTCAAGATGCCATAGATAATGGCGATCGACTTCGCATAGAGCGTTGCACGGCCAACAGCCTTGGCAGCAATAACGCCCCATATGCCAATCGCCAGATGAAACAGCGTGTGCAGAATATTGACAGGAAAAAGCCCCAGCAGATAACCGTATAACGCGGTCACACGAACTCCGGGTACATCAGCCGGCGGACCGAACAGCAGTGGGGGAAAAAACCCCGCCACACCGGCAATGATATAAATAATGCCCAGAACCAGAGCAAATCGACGTATGTTCATAATAAACCTCTTGAAGACGATGAATTAATCACATCGTTTCAGCAGCTTCTATGCCATCGATGAAGCGGGGCGAATGCGACTTATGAGTAAGTAGCGGCAATGCGCTTGATAGAAATTACACGGCCACGGTGAAATTTACGTGTTGCATAACATCATGCAGCAAGCGGTTGCATGCGTGCTGCCGCTTCCAGCAGCAATGCGGGATCGCCGCCAGCCAGCTTTTTCGTATCTGACAACATCTGCCGAAAAGCACGTGCACCCGGCATGCCAGCCATCAAACCAAGCATGTGGCGCGTGATGCTGTTGAGTCGCAACCCGCCGCCTGCACTTTTGCCATGCAATGCAAGTTGCGTAGTGATGTATGGCAGCATCGCCTGCAACACCTCGGCGCGCGATTTGCTTATCGCATCGTCGCCATAATAGCGGGCATCGAACGATGCCATCAGATACGGATTGTGATAGGCCTCGCGCCCCAGCATGACGCCATCGACATGCTGCAAGTGAAGGTCGATTTCCGCAGTCATTTTGATGCCGCCATTGATGATGATTTCCAATTGCGGAAAATCGCGTTTGAGCTGATATGCAAAGTCATAACGCAACGGTGGAATCTCGCGGTTTTCCTTCGGACTCAAGCCTTTCAGGATTGCATTACGAGCATGAACGATAAATGTCGCGCAACCGGCTTCGGCAACAGTGCCGACAAAGTCGCGCACAAAGCCATATGACTCCGCCTTGTCGATGCCGATTCGATGCTTGACCGTCACATCGATTGCCACCGCATCGCGCATCGCTTTCACGCAATCGGCCACCAATTGCGGCTCCGTCATCAGGCACGCGCCGAACGCGCCCTTTTGCACACGCTCCGATGGGCAACCGCAATTCAGATTGATTTCATCGTAGCCCCATCGCTCACCCAGCTTGGCGCTTTGCGCCAAGTCAGCCGGCTCGCTTCCGCCCAATTGCAAGGCGACCGGGTGCTCCTCATCGCTAAAGTCGAGATGCCGCGCAACATTGCCATGCAACAACGCGCCGGTCGTCACCATTTCGGTATAGAGCCAAGTGTGCCGCGTAATGTAGCGATGGAAAACGCGGCAATGCCGGTCGGTCCAATCCATCATGGGCGCGACGGACAATCGGCGCGATTTGTATTTGCTTGCTTTCATTGAATGACAATATTTGAATTCGAGTGATCAGGGCTTTGGAACCGGCAATGCGAAGTATACGCAAGATCAGCGACGGGCATCCTCTCTTTCCAGCCATGATTTGCCCTCTCCGCAAAATTGCCGCAAAAATCACGCGTGAGGATTACCGCACTTGCCATTAATTCAATGCCATGGGGGTTCCGTCAATATCGGTCAAAGTGGTTCTACCGGCACCTTGGGAAACGTAATACCATAAGAGTCAATCTCTCCAAAAAGAAAGATACCTCAACATGCCGAACACGCTAAATACCGATCATTTCTGGATGCCGTTCACTGCTAATCGGCAATTCAAGTCCAAGCCGCGCATGCTCGTGTCTGCGTTCGGCATGCACTACACCTCGGACAACGGACGCAAGATTCTCGATGGCGCGGCAGGTTTGTGGTGCGTCAATGCCGGGCACAATCATCCGAAAATCGTCGAGGCGATTCAACAGCAGGCCGCCACGATGGATTACGCACCGCCATTCCAGATGGGGCATCCGAAAGCCTTTGAAGCCGCAAGCAGCCTGGTCTCGATTGCACCAGAAGGGCTGAACCGCGTGTTCTTCTGCAATGATGGCTCGGAAGGTGTGGACTCTGCACTCAAGATCGCACTGGCGTATCATCGCATGCGCGGTGACGGCTTGAAGACGCGCCTGATCGGCCGCGAACGGGGATATCACGGGGTCGGCTTCGGCGGCATTTCGGTCGGCGGCATTGCCGGCAACCGCAAGCATTTCGGCCCGGCCTTGGCCGGCGTGGACCATCTGCGCCATCCGCTCGATATCGCAAAAAATGCGTTTTCGCGCGGCTTGCCGGAACACGGCGCCGAGATCGCCGACGAACTGGAACAGCGCCTGATGACATTGCACGATCCGGCGACGGTGACAGCTGTCATTGTCGAGCCGATCCAAGGTTCGACCGGCGTGATCCTTCCGCCCAAAGGCTACTTGCAAAAATTGCGTTCGATCTGCGACAGGCACGGCATCCTGCTGATTTTCGATGAAGTCATCACCGGCTTCGGCCGCTTGGGTGCGCCGTTCGCCGCCGACTACTTCGGCGTGATACCGGACATGATTGTATGTGCCAAGGGCTTGACCAATGCCGCCGTGCCGATGGGTGCGGTAATCGTGCGGCAAGATATCCATGATACTTTCATGGCTGCCGCACCAGACAACGCGATCGAGTTTTACCATGGCTACACCTATACTGCTCATCCGCTCGCCTGCGCCGCGATGCTGGCGACGATGGAGGTGTACAAGAGCGAGCAGTTGTTCAAGCGCGCCGCTGGCATGGCGTCCTATTTCGAAGAAGCGGCGCACAGCCTGAAGAGCCTGCCGTATGTGAAGGACGTACGTAATCTCGGCCTAGTCTGCGGCATCGAACTCGACAGCGTGCCCGGCAAGCCAGCCACGCGCGCCTACGATGTCTTCACCAAATGCTTCTGGGACAAGAACGTACTGATTCGCACCACCGGCGACATCCTCGCGCTATCGCCGCCACTGATCATCGAGAAGTCGCAGATCGACCAGTTGTTCGGCACGATAGGCGACATATTGAAAGCGCAGAAGGCAATACCGGAAACAGCGCCAGCATTGGCCTGATTTCGCTTGCCTGTAAATTATCCTGCTGAATTTTCCGGTGAGCAACGCAGCAGGGCGTTGGTTGGCGTTGCCAAATCGGCCAACTTATTTATTACTGCGCGGAGCCTTGGCTTGCCACTCGCACAGGTTGCCAAAGCGCGGCAACCTCATTGAATACCAGTGCCAGCAATACCACTGCACCGCCGATCACGGTCGCTTGCGCCGGCACTTCACCCGCGCCCAGCCACGCCCATATCGGACCCAGCAGGACTTCTAACAATGCCAGCAACGAAATTTCCGGAGCAGACAATGACTTCGACGCAGCGACCATCAGCATGCACGGAAAACCCAACTGAAAGAATCCAAGAATCGCGAGTATGGCGATGTCATGCAGCGATGCCTGCAACGGCCATGAGAACGGCAGCATCATCAACGCGGAAAATACCCCCCCAGCAGTACCGACGGAATCAAATCGACACCGTGCCCCGCCTTTTTGAGTGCAATGACATTAACCGATGCCGCAAGCGGCACACCAAGCGCAATCGCCATTCCGGCCAATTGCGTGCCGCTCACATGCGCCATCCCACTCACAAACATGCCGACCATACCGAGGAATGCAACGGCGATTGCGAGCCAGGTCCGCGCGGCAATCCGCTGATGCAAGAACAGCCACGCGAAAAATGCCGTCAACAGTGGCGAGATACTCATCACGATCAAAGTATTCGCCACAGTCGTCATCGTCATCGCGATCATGAAGCAGCAAAACATCACGCTCCACATCCCCCCCGACAACATGCCCAGCTTGCCGACTGCGCGTACCATCGCCAACGTTTTGCCGCGTTGTTGCCACCCCAGTGCACCAGCGACAAACAAGGCGGCAAAGACACTACGCCAAAATGTCACTTCAAAGCCGCGCACGGCATCCAGATGACGCGTCAATACACCCGCCATGCTCCACAGCATGGCGGCGCAAATCATCAGCAAGACGGCACGTCGATACGAGTGTAAATTGGGCATGGAAATGAAATCAGCAGAAAAAAACCCGTCGACTCAAAACGACCTTGATATGTGGCCATGAAGATTCAACGGGTTTTCGAGCATTCATGGCGCTGTGAGCGCCATGAATTATGCTACGTCGCGCGACGCCTTCTTGCGCTCGTGTTCTTTCAGGTAGCGCTTGCGCAGGCGAATACTCTTCGGCGTGATTTCGACCAACTCATCATCATCAATAAATTCGACTGCATATTCCAGCGACATCTGAATCGGCGGCACCAGACGCACCGCTTCATCCGTGCCGGACGAGCGAACGTTGGTCAACTGTTTACCTTTAATCGGATTGACGACCAGATCATTGTCACGCGAGTGGATACCAATAATCATGCCTTCATACACCGGATCGTTATGGCTGACGAACATGCGGCCACGATCCTGCAGTTTCCAGATCGCATAGGCAACGGCAGCGCCGTCATCTTGTGAAATCAGTACGCCATTGCGACGACCGGCCATCTCGCCTCTGGACGTATCAACCGGTGCATATTCATCAAAAATGTGGCTCATCAAACCGGTGCCCCGGGTCAGCGTCATGAACTCGCCTTGGAAGCCGATCAAGCCGCGTGCAGGAATGCGGTATTCGAGACGCACACGCCCTTTACCGTCCGGTTGCATGTCCTGCAGATCGCCACGACGGCGACCCAATTCTTCCATCACTGCACCTTGATTGACTTCTTCTACGTCAATTGACAACATTTCAAACGGCTCGTGACGCACGCCATCGACCATTTTGAATACCACACGCGGCCGAGAAACCGCCAATTCGTAGCCTTCACGGCGCATGTTTTCAATCAGGATCGTCAGATGCAGCTCGCCACGGCCGGATACTTCAAACGTCGTGTCATCGCCGGTATCAGTGACGCGTAGCGCGACGTTGGCTTTCAATTCACGATCCAGGCGATCACGAATCTGACGGCTGGTGACAAACTTGCCTTCACGGCCAGCCAATGGCGAATTATTGACCATGAAATTCATGTTCAAGGTCGGCTCATCCACTTTCAGCATCGGCAACGCATCCGGTGTATCGATTGCGCATACGGTGGTACCGATGCCCAATTCTTCAATACCGTTGATCAACACAATATCGCCGGCAACCGCTTCATCCACTAATACGCGCTCCAAGCCTTTGAAATTCAATACCTGATTGATGCGCGCCTTGCGTGGTGTGCCTTGCGGGCCGTCCATGATGACGACGTCTTGCAGGGCTTTAACGCGACCACGGCTAACGCGACCAATACCGATCTTGCCAACGTAAGAGTTGTAATCGAGCGAGGAAATTTGCAATTGCAACGGACCGTCAGGATCATCGTCGCGCACAGGAACGTGTTTCAATACCGCATCGAAGAGGGGATTCATGTTGCCGCTACGCGCTTCTGGATCCAGGCTGGCGTAGCCATTCAATGCTGAGGCGTAGACCACCGGAAAATCCAGTTGTTCGTCGCTAGCACCCAACTTGTCGAACAATTCAAACGTCTGATTCACGACCCATTCGGTACGTGCACTTGGACGATCCACCTTATTCACCACAACGATAGGCTTCAAGCCCAGCGCCAGCGCCTTGCGGGTAACGAAACGCGTTTGCGGCATTGGGCCGTCAACCGCATCGACCAGCAGCAACACGCTATCGACCATCGACAACACTCGCTCCACTTCACCGCCAAAATCCGCATGGCCTGGGGTATCGACGATATTGATGTGAGTGCCGTTGTACTCAACCGCGCAGTTTTTGGCCAGAATCGTGATGCCGCGCTCTTTTTCCAAGTCATTGGAATCCATGACGCGGGTATCGACTTGCTGGTTTTCGCGGAAGGTGCCGGATTGACGCAGCAACTGATCGACGAGCGTGGTTTTGCCGTGATCAACGTGGGCGATAATGGCGATGTTGCGGATGGCGCGTTTTGTGTTTGACATGGTCGTTTTGTGCGGAATTCGAGGAACCGCACATTATAACATGATGCACTGTACGAAAACGACAAATACACTGATATTTCAAAGAGTTGCGTACTAGCGGGTTTCTGTGATGTTTCCGGTCGAAACCAGCCGCTCTGGAACGAGAACGCCAAATTCGACCAATTGTGCCGTTCCCAACAACTGCCCGTCATTCTCGCGGTATACCCGGGCCCGTCCTGATTCTGCAGGAACCGGAACACCCTCCTTGCCTAGAGACAAGCGTTGCCCATGCAAGAATCGTTGGGCTAACGCGTCGGACAAGGCCACGGCCGGGAAAGAGGAAAGCAGAGTATCGACAGCGGCAAGTGCCTTCCCGCGCTCGCTGTCAGGCATTTCGGCAAGAGCATTCAGCGTAACCGCATGATCGAGCGTCAGTGCGCCGACCTGCGTGCGCCGCAATGCGTGCAGATGCGCGCCACAGCCCAAAGCAGCACCGATTTCTTCGCCCAGCACACGGATGTACGTGCCTTTGCTGCATTGAGCACGCAAGCGCAGATAGGGGGCCTGATAATCGAGGAATTCGAGAATATGAATCGTAACTCTACGTGCCTCACGTTCCAGCGTGATGCCCGCCCGCGCATATTCATACAACGGTTTGCCATCGCGCTTCAACGCCGAATACATCGGCGGAATCTGGTCAATCTCGCCGCGGAATTGTGCCAGTACAGCTTCGATCTGATCTCGTGTGGCGTTCACCTCCCGTGTAGCCACAACCTCGCCTTCGGTGTCGCCCGTGCTGGTGGTAACACCGAGATGTACCAGCGTTTCGTAGGTCTTGTCGGCATCAAGCAAGTCTTGCGCGAATTTTGTCGCCTCGCCGAAACACAAAGGCAACAGGCCGGTAGCAAACGGGTCGAGGGTGCCCGTATGACCCGCCTTTTGCGCGTTGAGCAGGCGCTTGGCCTTGACCAGCATATCATTGCTGGAGTGGCCAGCCGATTTATCGAGCAGCAAAACACCGTGAAGCGGTACGCGTGTCTTTTTGGGCAGGATAGTTGCCATGTCGGTTTACTTCAACTGAAACAAAGGGAGCAATGTAGAAAACTGAAATTAGTCTTCCGCATCCTTTGCTCGACTGGCATTCGCTTCGTCGATCAATCTGGATAACTCCATGCCGCGCGCAGTTGACGCATCATGCACAAAATGCAGTTCGGGAATGGTATGAATGGTCAGGCGCCGGCCCAGATGACCGCGAATGAAACCAGCCGCCTTGCTGAGGCCGGCAACGGTATTTTGTATTGCGTCCTTGTTCTCGCTCAGCATGGTGAAAAACACCTTCGCATGCGCATAGTCCGGCGTCACCTGGACTTCAGTGATCGTGATCATTCCCACGCGTGGGTCTTTCAACTCGAACGAGATGATCTCGGCCAGATCGCGCTGGATCTGGTCGGCGACGCGCAGTCCGCGTCCGGGGATGGATTTGCTATGTTTGGCCATGCTAAGAGGAATCGGCAACTTTATAAGTTTGTTTGTCGTTCCAGCGGGCGCTGGAACACGGTGTCGGTAAACAACGTTACCATCATTGGCATACGTCGATTAACACCCGTAGATTCCGGCTTTCACCGGGACGGCAGCATGATTTTCATCGCATCACAAAGTACGAGCGACCTCCTGGACTTCAAACACTTCCAGTTGATCGCCCTCCTTGATGTCGTTGAAATTCTTCAGTGACAAACCACATTCAAAGCCGGATTTCACTTCTTTCACATCATCCTTGAAGCGCTTGAGCGAATCAATTTCACCAGCCCACACCACGACATTGCCGCGCAACAGACGAACCGACGAGCCGCGTTTCACAACACCATCCAATACAAAGCAACCGGCAATCGCGCCGACTTTGCTGACCAAAATGACTTGGCGGATTTCAACCAGACCCAGTGCATGTTCACGCTTCTCTGGCGCCAACATGCCCGACATCGCGGCTTTGATTTCGTCGACCGCATCATAAATGATGTTGTAGTAGCGAATGTCGATACCATTGGCTTCCGCCAATTTGCGTGCGGATGCATCTGCGCGGGTATTAAAGCCAATGATAACTGCCTTGGATGCCAGTGCCAGATTGACGTCCGATTCGCTGATACCACCCACTGCGGCATGCACAATTTGTACACGTACTTCGCTAGTCGACAATTTTTGCATCGAATGAACCAGTGCTTCTTGCGACCCTTGGACATCAGTCTTGATGATCATCGGCAAGTTCTTGACTTCGCCTTCGCCCATTTGCTCAAACATATTTTCGAGTTTGGCTGCTTGCTGCTTGGCAAGCTTCACGTCGCGGAATTTGCCTTGACGGAACAAGCCGATTTCACGCGCTTTTCGCTCGTCTGCCATCACCATGACTTCTTCACCGGCTGCTGGCACTTCGGTCAAACCTTGGATCTCGACAGGAATTGAGGGCCCGGCTTCGCTAATGCTCTTGCCATTCTCATCCAACATCGCACGGACGCGACCGTACGACGACCCTGCCAAGACCACATCCCCACGCCTCAAGGTACCGGCCTGCACCAAGATCGTCGCAACTGGACCACGACCTTTATCGAGTTTCGCTTCGATAACCAAGCCTTTGGCAGGCGCCTCGATCGGCGCTTTCAATTCCAGTACTTCGGCTTGCAATAGTACGTTTTCCAGTAACGTGTCGATCCCTTCACCCGTCTTCGCAGACACAGGAATGAACGGTGATTCGCCACCGTATTCTTCCGGCACCACTTGTTCCGCAATCAGTTCCTGTTTTACGCGATCGAGGTTGGAACCCGGCTTGTCAATTTTATTGATGGCAACCACCAACGGCACGCCGGCTGCTTTTGCATGCGCAATCGCCTCCTTGGTTTGAGGCATCACGCCGTCGTCGGCCGCTACCACCAGAATCACGATATCGGTCGCCTTGGCGCCACGGGCTCGCATTGCGGTAAACGCTTCATGACCCGGCGTATCCAGGAAGGTAATAATGCCGCGCGGCGTTTCCACATGATATGCGCCGATATGCTGTGTAATGCCGCCCGCTTCACCGGATGCCACTTTCGCACGGCGAATATAGTCGAGCAGCGAAGTTTTGCCGTGGTCAACGTGACCCATTACGGTGACAACTGGTGCACGCGGCAACGCCTCGAAATCAGCGTGTTCCGCTCCTTCTTCGAGCATTGCTTCTGGATCGTCGAGCTTGGCTGCATGCGCCACATGGCCCATCTCTTCGACCAGAATCATTGCTGTTTCCTGATCGAGCACCTGGTTGATCGTAACCATTTGACCGAGCTTCATCAAATGCTTGATGACTTCGGATGCTTTCACCGACATCTTGTGGGCTAGTTCGGCAACTGTAATTGTTTCTGGCACATGCACGTCTTTGACAATGGCTTCGGTCGGTGCCTGGAAATTGGTTTCGCGTTCTTCATGGTGAGGACGCCGGCCTTTCGGGCCGCCGCGCCAACCATCGCGTCCGCCCGGACCTGATGGGGCACCGCGTGTCTTGAGGCCTGCACCGCGTTTTTTCGCGTCTTCCTGCCAAGTTGATGAAACGTTCGCGGATTTGATCGATTTTTTGTCTGCGGTAACCGCCGGCTTTTTGTCTTCTTTTTTCTCGCCAGGCTTCTTGTCTGTCGGCTTATGCAATGTGCCTTCAGCCGATTTCGCAGCGACGACTGGAGGCGCCGGTTCAGGTGCCTTCACTACCTTGCGCGGCGTGCTCATCATCAATTTGATTTGCGCGACCTCATCTGCGACCACTTTGCGCGCACGTTCCGTTGCAGCGGCTTTTTCTGCCGCCTCCTTCGCAACTTCTTTGGCAACTTGCGCAGCTTTCTTCTTTGCTTCTTCAGAAGCAACGCGTTTTTTCTCTTCGACTGAAGACTCGTCAGTCTTGATCGTTGCCGGCGCTTCCACCACAGCCGCTTTTTTCGCTTCGAGTTCGGCTTTCTGCATTGCCTTTGCTTGCGCTTCTTTTTCAGCGTCAAGCCTAGCTAAACGTTCTTGCTTCTCGCGCAAGTCCGCTTCCTGACGCGCAATCAATTCTGCTTGGCGGCGCGCCTCTTCGGCACGACGGGCGACTTCAGCTTCATCAACTACAGGCACTGCCGCCACCTTGGCCGGCATCGGTGTCTCTTCAACAGCCGGTTCGTCGCGTTTGACAAAAGTGCGCTTTTTGCGCACTTCGACCTGAATTGTGCGCGACTTGCCGGTGGCATCGGCTTGCTTGATTTCAGTCGTCTCTTTACGCGTCAACGTAATCTTCTTTTTCTCACTATCAGGCGCTGCGCCATGCGCACGGCGCAGATGATCAAGGAGTTTGTCCTTGTCTTCTTTCGATAGCGGGTCGGACGATGAACCCTTGACGACGCCTGCCGCGCGCAATTGTGTCAGCAGCAAGTCCGCCGGCATCTTAAGTTCGGTAGCAAATTGGGCTACGTTGTTACTCGCCATTCAGTCCTCTTTTCTATGTAGCACGATCGATGATGATGAAGCTTCTTGAGTCATTTGACTTCCGCGAGGTTCCAAGCCTTAGCTTGCAACGCCTTGGCATGGTCATCATATTTAGCGTCAACGAGTTTCATCTCATCATCGGTCACATCTTTAAATTCGTCTTTAATCAATTGACGCGCGCGATCCGACGGCAATGCCAGAATCGCTCCAAACTCGTCATACGCCAGCCCGCCAAATGCTTCCAGCGTTTTAATGCCGGCCAGACCCAGCTTGCCTGCGGTGACACGATCCATCCCATCCAGATTAGCCAATGCGTCTTCCATGCCCTCCAGGCCTTCTTCCGAGGCAATCGCTTCTGTCACTAACGCATCACGGGCACGATTGCGCAGTTCGTTGACAGTATCTTCATCGAACGATTCGATTTCCAGCATTTCGCTGATCGGCACGTAGGCAATTTCTTCCAGACTGGAAAATCCCTCTTCAGCCAAAATGTCCGCGACCTCTTGATCGACATCGAGCTTTTCCATGAACAAGGCACGAACCACTGCGATTTCCACGGCGGATTTATCGGCAGACTCTTCCGCCGTCATGATATTGATCTGCCAACCGGTCAGTTCGGATGCCAAGCGCACATTCTGACCGCCGCGACCAATTGCGATGGCCAAGTTTTCCTCATCGACCACAACATCCATCGCATGCTTTTCCTCATCCACCACGATCGATGACACATTGGCCGGCGCCAATGCGCCAATCACGAATTGTGCCGGATCTTCCGACCACAGTACGATATCCACACGCTCGCCACCGAGTTCCCCGGTCACGGCCTGCACACGCGAACCGCGCATGCCGACACAAGTACCGATCGGGTCGACCCGTTTGTCGCTGGTAAATACGGCAATCTTGGCGCGCACGCCAGGGTCGCGCGCCGCGGATTTAATTTCCAGCGAGCCTTGTTCAATCTCCGGCACCTCAAGTTCGAACAGCTTCATGATGAATTCCGGGGCAGTACGCGACAACATCACCTGCGGCCCGCGTGCATTACGGTCAATGCGCAAAATATAGGCACGAATACGATCACCAATACGCAGGTTTTCTTTCGGAATCATCTGGTCGCGCGGCAAACGCGCTTCAATCTTGCCTGATTCGACAATCGCATCGCCGCGCTCCATGCGTTTGATAGTGCCAGTGACTAGAGAGTCGCCGCGCTCCAAGAAGTCGGCCAGAATCTGTTCGCGCTCGGCGTCGCGGATACGTTGCAATACTACCTGCTTGGTATCTTGCGCAAAACGACGTCCAAAATCGACCGACTCAATCGGCTCTTCGATGTAATCATCGACATCGATATCGGCAATCTGTTCTTTCGCCTCGAAGTGCAACACTTCCTGGTCGGGCAATTGCAGACCGGCCTCATCCGGCACGACATGCCAGCGGCGGAAAGATTCGAACTCGCCTGTTTCGCGATCGATCGCAACGCGAATATCGACATCACCCTCGTAGCGTTTCTTGGTAGCTTGTGCGAGCGCGTGCTCAAGTGCTCCAAAAACGATATCTTTATCGACGTTTTTCTCACGTGCCAGTGCATCGACCAACAACAAAACTTCGCGACTCATGCTTTGCGACTCCTAAAATCCACTTTTGGCACCAAACGCGCCTTGTCCACATCGGCCAGCGTAAACTCCAGCATGGCCGGGCCTTCTTTACCTTCAAATTCCAACTTTAACTTATCGCCTTCCGGCACCTGCAAAACGCCTTCAAACGACTTGCGGTTTGCCGCCCCGGGCATTGGCAAACGCAGCTTCACCACCGCCTCTTGCCCCGCAAAACGGACGTAGTCGCTCATTTTTTTTAACGGGCGATCAAGTCCGGGCGACGACACTTCCAGTCGCTCATATACCGCATTTTCCACCAGGAATACGTGCGACAACTGATGACTGACCTTCTCGCAATCCTCGACCGCGATATTCCCTTTATCGGCATCCTGTGCTGCAAAATCGATATATACGCGCACCAAACCACGTCCTGCCTGCTCAAAATCAACAAGCTCGTAACCCATGCCTGCAACAGTTTTTTCTATCAGCTCAAGCAACCGCAAAACAATTCTCCGAAAAGCTGTTTAACAAAAAAAAAATGGGCATCTGCCCATCTTCTTATCATTCAAGCCACCCGCAGTTGCCCCCACAGGATAACTCCATGGGCGTGACTTTTGTTAACTGCGAAATTATAACCAATTACTTCGCGCGCCGCAATGCCAGAATGGGTGCAAAAACACAGAAGCCACGCCTCGACTGCCTAGAAATCCCGGCTTTATCCAGCCGCGCCGCAGTTGCAAAACATTAACTTTAGCAACTATCCGCGAGAACGCCGGCGCGGCGCCCCCTGTGTTCCATGCTCACCACGCCCTTGGCCGCCGTGCCCCTGCCCACCTTGACCTCCCCGACCCACCCCCGAATTACGGCGAGGCTGACCCACGCCCGGAAACCCGAGCGCGGTCTGGAGCGGATCAGGCTGTCGACCACGCGGCTGCCCCTGCCCCCTTCCCGGCCCTTGAGCGCTGCCTTGCCCCTGATTTGACCCTTGGCCTTGGCCTCTGCGCGGCCCTTGGCTTTTTCCATAACCATTGCTTCGTTCGGCACTGCCTTGGCGATCCTGATATTCGCCACGACTCTTGCCGCCTTGACTTTGCTCAACAGGTTTGTCAAGCCCGCTCATACTGAGCAAATCACGCACTGCATGCTCACCCAATTCTTCCCAGCGACCGCGTTTTAAGCCGTGCGGCAAGGTCATTGACCCGTAACGGGTACGAATCAGACGCGACACCGTCAAGCCAATCGCCTCGAACATGCGCCGCACCTCGCGATTGCGGCCTTCGCCGATTGTCACGCGATACCATTTATTAACGCCTTCGCCACCACCATCAGCAATCTTGGAAAACTGCGCCGTACCATCTTCCAATTCGACTCCACTCAGCAATTTTTGGCGCATGCCTTCTTCCAGCTCGCCCAGCGTACGCACTGCATATTCGCGATCGATACCGTAACGCGGATGCATCAGCCGGTTGGCCAAATCGCCCGAGGTTGTAAACAGCAGCAGGCCTTCCGTATTAAAATCAAGGCGCCCGACAGCAAGCCATTTACCCGCCCTCATGGTAGGCAAGCGATCGAATACCGATGGACGCCCTTCCGGATCACTGGCACTGACAATTTCGCCCGCCGGTTTGTGATACACCAACACGCGTGGCGGACGCTTACTGACTTTACGTTGAATCAGTTTGCCATTGATGCGCACAAGGTCAGCTGGCAGAATACGCTGCCCGATATGCGCTGGCTCGCCATTAACCGACACACGCCCGGCAATGATGAGTTCTTCCATGTCGCGACGCGAACCGAGGCCGGCCTCCGCCAACACCTTGTGTAATTTCGGCGCGTCATCATCCGAAGTCAGATCACGTCGAACATTCTTTGCTTGCGCCTGGCGACCATCCCGCCGCCCATTACCACCAGCCGGCGCATCACCGGAAGTCACCGAAGAATCAAAAGCATCGGACGTGACGAACGAGAACACATCGTCCGCATCTGCCAATTTCACGTGCGGCACCTTGCCACCGGCACTGCCTTGTTTGCTACGCGGTTTTTGGGATGTTTTCGGCGTCCGCTGGCTATCCGCCCTGTTACGAGCAGCGTACTCCTTGCGCGGCGCGGTAGAAACCAATGCATTATTTTCACCGACACCGAAAGTAGTCTGGGTATCCGCCACCCCAGCGACCTCGCCGCCCACCTTTCCACCTTCGCCCGAACGCGGCGCCGACCGTGCACGTCTTAATGTACGAGGACCACGCACACCGTGCTTGGCCGGTTTGGCATTACCTGCAGCAGCCCCCCCCCCTTCATTTTCAGCAAACGCTTCTGCGCGCTTGCCCGGCGCTTGTTCTTTTGAGTCGGTCGAAGAGGTGGTAGTCGGCACGTTCACCGGCGCATCATTGGGAATAGGTAGAGTCATCGTTTGTTTCTTGGTTGTGCTGGAGACCAGGCGCAACGTCAACAGTCAAGTCTGGCGCAGGGTCGAGGGAAAGCGCTTCGATCGGCGAAGCATCAGAGTCAGTTACAAGAGCCGTCTCCACATCGATATCGGGATTGCTTGTTTCAGATGTATTTTCCACAGGCGCAGCCAGCTCATTCGTAACGGCGACAGCCTCGCAATTCATGCCCGAAGCATCGGCAAAGTCGATTGCAGTCTGATCCAGATTTGCCAGCATGTCAGCTTCAAGCGCCTGAATTTCCAGCAACGCGCCGCCCTGCATGTCATTTCTCGATACTTGCTGTAGCGGTGGTAATTGATCGAGCAAGGTCAAACCGAGATCATCCAAAAACTGCTTGGTGGTTGCAAACAGCGCCGGACGCCCAGGCACGTCGCGATGACCGATGCCCTCAATCCAGCCACGATCTTCCAGTATTTTGATGGTTTGCGAATTGACCGCCACACCACGGATTTCTTCAATGTCGCCACGCGTTACTGGCTGTCGATAAGCAATAATTGCAAGTGTTTCAAGCGTCGCGCGAGAATACTTTGGCGGCTTTTCCGGATTCAGGCGCTCAAGATAAATCTTCATCTCAGGACGACTTTGAAAACGCCACCCGGTAGACAAGCTGACAACTTCAATGCCTTTGCCCACCCAATCGGCACCCAACTCATCAAGCATCTGCTTGATCGCATCTGCGCCGACTTCATTTCCGCCTTGCCCATGTTCGACATAGAGTTTTTTCATGTCATCGATCGACAATGGCTCATGGGCACATAGCAATGCAGTCTCGAGGACCTTCTTCGCCTCAGCAGTATTCATGTGCGTGTTTTGTACGGCGCATTAAGCAATAGTTTGCAGAATAATATTCAACGACAAGCACCCTAGGATGCCATCCGGTTAAAGAACCCGTTGATGCAGCGTTCCGTCGCCCGTTTTAGAGGAGGTGTAATGTTGGGCGGGAAATATAAGACTTGGTTGCGGGGGCAGGATTTGAACCTGCGACCTTCGGGTTATGAGCCCGACGAGCTGCCAGACTGCTCCACCCCGCGTCTGAAGAGGTGAACTATACATGGTATTCGTGAGTATTGCAAATGCAATCGCTGAACCAACAGGGCAATCGCGCTATGAATTCTCTGCCGATGTTGTTCTGAAGAGCAACGT
>CBINHE010000029.1:0-44424 GCA_966250375.1 uncultured Oxalobacteraceae bacterium | reverse complement strand
TCATCATCGATTGAATGCTTGGCAAACTGAGGGCGTCCATATATGTCGCATTAAGCATTCTGCATACATTAGCGGCGGCGCTGTTCGATGCCAGCACGCGTTCGCAAAGCTGCTGATCTGGCACATGCTGGCCGGGCTGCTTTGTCTCGGTACTATGACGTCTGCAGCGCCTTTTGCGGACGCTGTCGTATCAATAATGCTTTTGCATGAAACGCCCCCCATTGTTCTGGCTATCGGCGCTGCTGATGGAAACCGGCATCTGGCGGCATGTGAGTGAAAACCATGAGCCGCTGACCCACACGCATCGACACTTTCCCGATATCCACCATCGGCACAAGTATTAGCATCGTATTTGCGTCAGTAACGCCCGCAACCAGCCCCGCCCCGCTACAATCACACCTTTACGCTTTGACCGTCGACGTGCCTTGGTCGCACCCGCTGTCAAACTTGCATTGATGAAGAATGAATGTGGATAAAGTACCCAAGCCTCAATTAAAAACAGATTCGCTCGCGTTCAGCCTGCTAGGTGCAGCCCAAGCGGTTGCGCTGGTGCGCAACGGCAGCGCATTGCCGCAAGCGTTGTCACAAGTATTTGCACGCATGGAAGCGCCGCCGCAGGCGCGTGGCGCGATGCAGGATATCGCATACCGCACGATGCGCCAGCTAGGCCGGGCCGAAGCACTAATTGCCGTGCTGGCGCAGAAAGCGCCGGCACCGGCACTGCTGCATGGCTTGCTGTGCAGCGCGCTGGCCTTGGTGTTGGATCCGGCTACCGCGCCCTATGATGGCTTTACCGTGGTGGATCAAGCGGTGACCGCCGCCGCCTCGCATCCCGACATCGCACATGCGAAGAATATGGTGAACGCAGTGTTGCGACGCTTTTTGCGCGAACGCGATGTACTACTGCAGCAGGTGATGAAAAATCCGGTCGCCGCGCTGAATTATCCGGCTTGGTGGATCGACACAGCCAAAGCGGCGTATCCACGCGATTGGCAAGCGATTCTGCATGCTGGCAATAGCGCGCCGCCACTGACCTTGCGTGTGAACCGGCGCAAGACTACTGTGGCGGACTATCTGAGGACCTTGGCCGACAACGCCATGGTTGCAAGCCAGATCGGACCGGATGCGGTACGCTTGGCACAGCCAGTTCCAGTACATCAAATACCCTGTTTCGATCAAGGCTTGGTTTCAGTGCAAGATGCAGCCGCGCAATTGGCGGCGCCGCTGCTCGATGTGCAACATGGCATGCGTGTGCTCGATGCGTGTGCGGCACCCGGCGGCAAGACCGGCCATCTGCTGGAATGCGCGGATGTGGATGTGCTGGCACTCGACAACGATGCCAAGCGGTTAACACGCATCGAAGAAAACTTGCAACGGCTACAACTGGGAGCAATGCTCAAGGTCGGCGATGCAAGTCGCAGCGACTGGTGGGATGGAAAATTCTTCGACCGCATCCTGGCCGACGTGCCCTGCACCGCCTCCGGCATCGTGCGCCGCCATCCGGATATCCGCTGGCTGCGACGCAAAGGCGATGCTGCGCAATTGACCACACTTTCCGCACAAATACTGGACAACCTTTGGAAGATGCTCCGTCCCGATGGTAAATTATTGTTTGTAACATGCTCGCTGTGGCCGCAGGAGTCCGAAGCGCAGGCAGCCGCCTTCGCCGTGCGCAATCAGGCACGCCGTCTGCCAGCGCCGGGGCAATTGCTACCGACGGTGAGTGAGCAACATGACCACGACGGCTTGTTTTACGCGCTATTCCAAAAATCGGCACTTTGATAGTATTCCGCAACCTTGTTGAGCGGCTGTGACGCCGTCCCCAAATTTGACGCAAAAATTCCTTCATTTTCTAACGTGCTGGCTGCTGGCGGTGTCAATGCTGACGCTCGCGCAACCGTCGGCCCGTGCGGCGGATGGCGTGGACATTGTGCAAGCCCATTTGGAAAACAGCGACGAAGGCTACAAGCTATCTGCTAATTTTTCCTTCGACCTGAACGCCGGACTGGAAGACGTTATTGTGCGCGGCGTGCCCTTGTACTTCACGACGGAAATCGAACTGAAAAGACCGCGCTGGTACTGGTTTGACGAAAAGGCGGTTGATGCAGCGCAAACGGTGCGAATTTCGTATAACGTCTTGACCCGCCAATATCATGCGTCAATCTCGGGTCGCCTGCGGCAGAGTTTCAGTACGCTTGATGATGCGCTGTCGTTGGTGCGGCGCCCGAGCCGCTGGGTTGTCGCAGAACGCGGTGCGCTGAAACCTGGCGCAACTTACAACATCGCCGTGCGCATGCGGCTCGATCTTGCGCAGTTGCCAAAGCCATTCCAGGTTCACGCGTTGAACAACAGCGACTGGCGGCTATCTTCCGATTGGAAATATTTTAATTTCAAGGCGGAGTAGCCGTGACCCGCGTATTGCGCTATTTGCTGGTCGTGGGCGGCGCCATCATCAGCATTTTGCTGTTCCTGCTGGCGTCGGGATCGGAAAATTCCCAGGCTTTTGAGCAAAATTATCCGTGGCTGCTGGCATTGAATGCACTGGTCGCTGCCGCGCTACTGGGCCTAGTGGTGCTGTTGTTGACCCGCCTGTACAAGCGTTACAGGCGCGGCCGGTTCGGTTCCAAGCTGATGGCGCGCCTGGTGCTGTTGTTCGCTGTGATTGGCATCCTGCCCGGCACTATCATTTATCTGGTCTCGGTGCAGTTCGTATCGCGCTCGATCGAATCATGGTTTGACGTACGAGTGGAATCCGCCCTCGAGTCAGGATTGAATCTAAGCCACTCCGCACTGGATGCTTCGCTCAGCGATCTGCAGGCCAAGGCGCAGAATATTGCATTGGAATTATCGGACCTGTCCGATGCAGCACAAATCACCCAATTGTCGCGGCTGCGCGACCAAAGCCAGATGCAGGAAGCGACAGTCGTCACGGCTGGCGGCCGCATCCTGGCCAATGTCGGCGGCCGGCTCGGCACACTGGTGCCGGATTTGCCAACCACGGCGATGCTGCGCCAGGCACGCGTGCCGCGCGGTTTTTCCGCGATCGAAGGCGGCACTGATTTTTATGACAACAAGAGCGCATCCGCTTCAAAACCTGCGACTCAACCGGCAATGCAGGCAGCCTCCGGGCTGGATGTGGCGACCAACCTTCGATTGCGTGTTGTGGTAGCAATCCCGCCGCCGACCAACGGTTTGTCGCTGCAAAATGAGTCGCGCTTCCTGCAGCTGTTGCAACCGGTGCCGACGCAACTGGCCGTCAATGCCGAAGCGCTGCGTGCTGCATACAGCGAGTATCAGGAGCGTTCGCTGGGACGGTCCGGCCTGCGCAAGATTTATATCGTCACGCTGACCTTGACGCTGCTGCTGGCAATATTCGGCGCAATCGCCAGCGCATTCCTGATCGCCAGCAGTCTGGCCAAACCGTTGCTGCTGCTGGCCGAGGGCACCAGAGCCATCGCCGAAGGCAACCTCTCGCCGCGCCCGATTGTCGCGACGTCGGACGAATTGGGCACATTGACACAGTCGTTCAACACCATGACCCGGCAACTATACGAGGCGCGCACCGCGGTCGAAAAAAACCGCACCGAACTGGAAAACGCGAAAGCATATCTGGAATCGGTCCTGGCCAATATGTCAGCCGGCGTGATGGTTTTTGACGGTCAGTTCACGCTCGTGACTTGCAATGAATCGGTCGAGCGCATCCTGCAGCATGATTTCGATCAATACATCGGCAAACCGCTGACCGCAATCGAAGGCCTCGCCCCATTTGCACATGCAATCATCAAAGCATTCTCCGAACAGAATGCGCAGACAGCGGCAAGTGCCAAGGCGGACCATCTGCACTGGCAGCAGCAGATTGAAATTCCGCACACCCTGGGCGGCACCGATAGCGAAAGCAATATCACACTGCTGGCGCGCGGCTCGCATCTGCCGGTCGCCAGCGGCAACGGTTATGTCGTGGTATTCGATGATATTTCCGACGTGATTTCCGCACAACGCTCAATCGCATGGGGCGAAGTTGCGCGGCGCCTGGCGCATGAAATCAAGAATCCGCTGACGCCGATCCAGCTATCCGCCGAACGCCTGCAGATGAAACTGGACGGCAAACTCGACGCGCACGATACGGCAATGCTGAACAAGGGTACCCAGACCATTGTCAACCAAGTCGCGGCAATGAAGCGCATGGTGAACGATTTTCGCGATTATGCAAAAACGCCGGCGGCGGTGCTGTCGCCCTTGGACTTGAACGCGCTGATAAAAGAAATCCTGAATTTGTATATGGGCGGCGACGACAACGATATCATTCGTGCGACGCTGGCGCCGTCACTGTCGAGGGTAATGGGTGATGCGACGCAATTGAGGCAAGTCATCCACAATCTCTTGCAGAACGCGCAAGATGCGGTAACGGAGCGCGCCGCCGGAGTGCCGTCGCCACGCATCGATATCGCCACCGAAGAAATCCATTACCGCAACGCCGATGGCGCGGTCAGCAATGCAGTGCGGCTATCGGTTACTGATAATGGCCCCGGATTCGCGCCGAAGATCCTGACGCGCGCATTCGAGCCTTATGTCACATCCAAGCCTCGCGGTACCGGCTTGGGGCTGGCGATGGTGAAGAAAATTATTGATGAGCACGGCGGTCGAATTGATATACAGAACCGCGCTGAAGAAAGTGGCGCAAAAATCGCAATTTTGCTGCTAAAGTTAGCACCGATTGATTTTTGACACGAACATATATTTCACCGGGATGAAAATATTACCTTCGGTGGAATGCGTTCCAGCACTATTATCCACATTGCGTTGTCAAAGCCCAATAGGAGACGATTAAAAATGAGGAATGCAACAGATGGCTAACATCCTGGTTGTCGATGATGAAATGGGTATTCGCGAGTTACTCTCGGAAATTCTGGGCGACGAAGGACACGTAGTAGCGACCGCCGAAAACGCGCAGCAAGCGCGCGAGTTACGCGCGGGCAGCACACCGGACTTGGTATTGCTCGATATCTGGATGCCCGATACCGATGGCGTTACCCTCCTGAAGGAATGGCAACGCGACGGTTTGCTCACCATGCCGGTCATCATGATGTCCGGCCATGCGACGATCGACACTGCAGTGGAAGCAACACGCATTGGCGCACTCAATTTTCTGGAAAAACCAATTTCATTGCAAAAGCTGTTGAAAGCAGTGCAGCAAGGCTTGTCGCGCAGTCATGAGGCACTGCGTCCTGCCAGCTTTCATTTGCGATCGGTTGCGGCGCAGCCCATCGATACGGTCGCCCCGTCATTCGATACCGCATTCGTGCCTGTCTCATCATCGAGCATGATCTCTCCTTCCGCGGTGCCAATGCCGATACTGGCATCGGAAGCGCAATTGTTCACGCTGTCATTTGAGCTGCCTTTGCGCGAAGCGCGCGACGCATTCGAGCGCGCGTATTTCGAGCACCATCTGGTGCGCGAAAACGGCAGCATGACACGCGTTGCCGAAAAAACAGGGCTGGAACGCACGCACTTGTACCGCAAGCTGAAACAGTTGGGCGTCGAACCCAGCAAAGCCACGAAAAAAGGGTGATCACGGCAACTACGCTGGTGACCGGCACACGTGCCAGCGCACGCGAAGCCGCCATCGCGGCAGCGATCGATCCCGGCTCCCACCTTTCCACGGCGCTCATCCTGGAAGGTTTGCCGGATGGTACTGAGACCTTGGCATGTCTTGCCCATCATGCCCATATCCATATTGCAAGGATTGCGCCCGGTTGCCTGTGCTGCACCAGCAACCTCACGATGCGCGTGACACTGAACCGCATGCTGCGTCATCGTCCGGCGCGACTGTATATCAGTCTTGCGACAAGTACCCACCTTGCCCAAATTCAGGAATTTCTGTTGCAAGCGCCTTACGATGCGCTATTGGGCCTGACAGACGTACTGTCATCATGCAATGATGAGGCTGGATAATTCTAGTAGTCAGTCAAGTTGAATTAACGATGAAGCGTTTCACTGGAATGCCGAAACAGCCAGGCAGAAAGACACGATTTACTCCCGTTAATTCAGCTTGGCCGATTACCAGATTCCGAGTCGTGTCACGATGAATGTTGTTGATGATTTTTCCGACTACCTCTACGGACAAGCCAAGGCATGGCTCTTGCATGTTTTTTATTAGCTTGCTGGAGTGTTTTGAATTGTTTTAAAGTGAGGCAGACATATTTGTAATGCATGTTTTGCCATCATAATTTTTTATCACAGCAGCGACGGAGCGGTTCTTTAGAATGGGGTTGGATGTGCCGTTAACAAATGGAAAAGCTCGCGTTTGCTTATGTCTCGTCGTATTTGTCATGGTGTAGGCTTGAAAACGGTAGGTCCCAACTCCACTTGCAATGTTATAAAGGTGCAGCAGTAGCATTCTTTACCATAAGGAGCGCACATGAACTTGATCTACAACAGCGAGCAATACAGCGTGGTTGAATTCGGAGTGGATGACGAACAGGACTCGCTGCGCTTTGGCGGTTATGAAATCGTCGATAAACCGGGCAAGCGCGAAATTTTTATCGGTGGCATGCTGGCCGAAGCGTTCCGCAAGAATGTGGAAGACTTGATTGCAACCGAGCCGAGCATTGAAGAAATTGATGATTTTCTGGCAATCTACGATGTTCTGATGAGTCAACCAGTCATTTTGCATTAAGCCAGCAATCCTTCCGGCGTACGGAAGGATTGCTGTTCTGTATTCTGCAAACGACGTACGTTTCTGTTTGCCGTTTTTTTGCATGTGTCTGTATATGCACATGCGATGATTCTTTATCCGGCACATTTGGTATTTGTTGCCGACGGTAGGTGCATTCATTGATTTTGCGACGAAGATGTATCGCAATTCCGCATGAAACAAGCCGTCCATCAGGCTGCGCTTTTTTTACCGTGCGGCTACCGCTGGGTCAACATGTGCGATCGAAATCGCTTCCGCCTTCTTGTGCAAGGTATACTTGCGCGATGCAAGCCAACTCCCGCCCTGTCACTAGCAGCCAGACCGGCATCCACGATCAATTGACTGCCGTGATTGCCAGACACGCCGCCACAACATTTCTGAAGCCCGTGATGCCCTATAACTGCGCCGCATTCGATGCTAGTGTCGTGGCATGGCAGGCAGCAGGCGCAAAGCCGCTGATCCTGGATGCGGGCTGTGGCGTCGGGCTGTCGACGCTTAATCTGGCAGCGCAATTTCCCGATCATTTCGTCATCGGCATCGACCAATCCGCGCACCGGCTGGCACGTAATACAGTTTGGCACGACCCGCTTCCATCCAACTGCATACGGATACGCGCGGACCTAGTCGATTTCTGGCGTTTAATGTATATGGCGGACATCCACCCGGCGCGGCACTATGTGCTGTATCCGAATCCATGGCCAAAGATAGGGCAACTGGGACGGCGCTGGCATGGGCACCCAGTGTTTCCGACCATTGTCGCGTTGGGCGGCCATCTCGAATGCCGTAGTAACTGGCGCATCTATATCGAAGAATTTGCGGCAGCGCTGACGCAACTGGGCGATGTGGCGGTTCAGTGCGAACAATATCTGACATCGTCCCCGATCACGCCGTTCGAACAAAAATATCTGGCGTCTGGACATACGCTGTGGCGTTGCCAGACGCAGCTTGCTACAACGCCGAAAGATCAATTATTGCCCGTTGCATAGTTGGCCAATTTTCTGTCATTCGCGCGCCAGTCTTGCCATCGTATTGAAATGACAATGCCGCCGTAACGGAGGCATCGGGCACAGCTCACAGCAAGTGTTGCCTGTTCGCCGACGTCGTACGCAAATTGCGTGTTTATTTTTCGCGGTTTGACTCGCTCCAGTCGATTGCGTCAAACACACAGTACGCGTGATACTGTGCACATATATCGGTGCAAAAACTTTTTTATCCTCATCATATTATTCATGTGCCAGCTTCTCGGAATGAACTGCAATGTCCCGACCGACATTGTGTTCAGCTTTACCGGCTTCGCCACACGCGGCGGCCGCACCGACATTCACGCTGACGGTTGGGGCATTGCATTTTTTGAAGGCGCCGGCGTGCGCCATTTCGTCGATTATCAGGCCGCAATAGAGTCCCCGATCGCCGAACTGATCAAGCGTTGTCCGATCAAATCCAGAAACGTGATCGCGCATATTCGCAAAGCGACCCAAGGCCGTATTGCACTGGAAAATTGCCATCCATTCGTGCGCGAGTTATGGGGCCGCTATTGGGTATTTGCGCACAACGGGGACCTGAAAAATTTCAACCCGACGCTGAACGGTCCGTACCGCCCAGTCGGTTCCACCGACAGTGAATTGGCGTTCTGCTATCTGCTACAACAATTACGGCGCCGTTTTCCCGATACGCCGCCGGCACTGCCGGAACTGACTGCGGCACTGCAAAAGCTGACCCAGGAAATTGCCGCATACGGTCCGTTCAACATGATGCTGTCCGATGGCTCCGCACTCTTTGCGCATTGCTCGACCAATTTGTATTACATCGTGCGCCAGTACCCGTTTGCGACTGCCAAACTCTCGGATGAAGATGTGATGGTCGATTTTTCGCAAGTAACAACGCCGAATGATCGCGTGGCGGTTATCGTGACTGAACCGCTGACCACTAACGAGACGTGGACACAGTTTGCAACGGGACAGTTGAAAGTATTTGTCGAAGGAGCGCCGATTACCTGAGCCGAACACACGGCATAGCTGCACTGCACAACGAGAAGTCGAGCCGCAGGAACACAAATACAGTAAAGTGCAATTGCAGTAAGGGAATATCAATTTTCGCAATAAGTTGCGATAAGAATTATAAATTCTAAATAAACAAGAATCGCACCCCTCAATGACGGATACCGCAGCCGCTGAAGTTCAGCCGCGAGACTTGCACGTCCAGGAATTTTTCCTGGCGCGCCAACCGATCCTGGATCGCAATCAGGATGTGGTCGCATATGAACTCTTGTTTCGCAATGCCGAAACAGGTCCCGCCAACATCACTAGCGACTTGTCGGCAACCGCATCCGTCATCGCGCATGCAGCCCAGCTCGGTCTCGAAAAAGTCATCGGCGATTCGCCTGGATTCATCAATGTCGATGCTGCCGTGCTGATGAGCGACATTTTCCATTTCCTGCCGCGCGAAAAAGTTGTGTTGGAAATCATTGAAACGATGAAGGTAACGCCCGAGATATTGGCACGGATCGCCGGACTGGCTGAGGCCGGCTTCAAGTTCGCGCTGGACGACGTGATTACCGATTCGGAAGACGTGCAGCAATTACTGCCCTTTGTCGACATTATCAAATTCGATCTGCGCGACATGCCGCTGTCCGCGCTGCTGAAACTGACGCCGCAATTCAAGCAGTACAACAAGAAACTGCTGGCGGAAAAAGTGGAAACGCTGGAGCAATTCAATATCTGCCTCGATCTCGGATTCGATTATTTCCAAGGTTATTATTTCGCCAAGCCGTTTATCATGAGCGGCAAAAAACTGTCGCCATCTCAAATGGCGGTAATGCAGTTGATGATGCTGGTGACGTCGGATGCGCCCGACGCCGAGGTCGAGCAAGCGATCAAGCGCGACGTATCGCTAAGCCTCAATTTGCTGCGGCTGGTGAATACACCGACGATCAACACGCGACGACGTATTGACTCGCTCAGCCAAGCCTTGCTAGTGCTTGGCCGTCCTCAACTGCAACGCTGGCTGCAGATCATTCTCTATGCAGAACCGTGCAAAATGGGCCACAACATAACGCCGCTGCTTACGCTCGCAGCCGCACGCGGCAAATTGCTGGAGCTAATGGCCGAGAAACTGCGCCCCGGCAATCGGGCAAGCGCCGACACTGCGTTTACGGTTGGCATCATGTCATTGATGGACACACTGTTTGCCCTGCCGATGGCGGAAATCGTCGAGCAAATTCCTGTCAACGATGAAGTGTGCGATGCATTGCTCGTACGCAAAGGACTCTACGGGGACATGTTAAAACTGTCCGAGTATCTGGAACACGTTGAGGAAGCAGGCCCATTACTGACATCTACGCTGAAAAAATTGGCGTTGACGAGCAATGACCTGTACCAGATTGAAATTGCGACCCACAAATGGAGCAATACTATTTCACGCAACATGCATTAACAAAAAGGGAATTGTCAAAATTCCGCCCGACTTGTCCCCAACCATAGCAGGTCGGGACAAGCCGGAACGCGCATTGTTCGCCGTCAACCGGCGATATCATAATCGGGATCGAACTTGTGCGTGCGTGCGGCCTGTATCGCTTCATTCCGAACTTCATCGCGCGAGCGGACACTGCGAGGTGCTGGCGATGGTGGATAGTTAACCTCGTCATTCTGGTCAAGCAATCCTTGTCGATAAGCTTGCTGGAGTTCGTCACGTACTTGCTCTCGCGTTTTTCCCGGCATGCCACTGCTAGTCTGTCCCGGCCCCTCATCCGGATAATAAATATCGTTGGCGAATACGGGGGCGGCGGTCGCAAATACAGCCAACGCTGTAATGGTTCGCAATAGAGGTAAATGTTTGGGGTTCATGTGCCATCTCCAGAATATCGAAGTGATGATGCGGAAATGAATGGCTGCCTGTCGTGAACAGCAATGGTCTACATTGTAGACACTCAATGAGTACATTCAGCGTCTATCCATCCAGATGCAAAACGACATTGCGATTTTTGCGAGTGAACATACACACGAAAAATTGCTGTCTCTTGCATTCGCAATTGCGCTAGTTGAATTTACGCAGGCGAAAACAATAATTTAGAAGGAAAAAACAAGGAGAAGTTCGCGCTGCAAGAGCGCAAGAATGACGCCCCGCGAGAAGCGATGGAAGAGAACCATAGACGCGGGAGCGGGCCTGCCGCCACGCTCCCGTCATCCACTTTCCACTCAGGACAAATTGGGCGCCAGCCAGCGCTCGACGTCGTCCTTCTGTGCACCGCGCCGCAGCACCATGTCGGTCAACTGGTCGTCGCCAATCTTGCCGACACTGAAGTATTTCGACTCCGGATGCGCGAAATAAAAACCCGAGACCGATGCGCCCGGGTACATTGCAAACGACTCGGTCAGTTGCATGCCGATTTCATCGCATTGCAACAGCTTGAACATGTCGGCTTTGACCGTATGTTCCGGGCAAGCCGGATAACCGGGCGCCGGACGAATGCCGCTGTACGCTTCCTTGATCAGTGCTTCGTTGGAGAGTGCCTCTTCCGGCATATAACCCCACAAATCCTTGCGCACGCGTTCATGCAAGTGTTCGGCAAATGCTTCGGCCAGACGATCGGCGAGCGACTTCAGCATGATCGATGAATAATCGTCATATGCATCTTCGAAACGCTTTTCATGCTTCTCGATGCCGATACCCGCGGTCACTGCAAACATACCGATGTAATCGGCAATGCCGGAAGATTTCGGGGCGATGAAATCGGCCAGACATTGATTCGGGCGTGCAATGCCATCGATCACCGGCTTCTGCGTTTGCTGACGCAAGCCGTAGTAAGTAAACGCGACTTGCGTACGGGTTTCATCCGTATAAATTTCGATGTCGTCGTCATTGACGCTATTGGCCGGCAGCAGCGCGATCACGCCGTTGGCGGTCAGCCAGCGGCCTTCGATCAGCTGCTTCAGCAATGCCTGGCCTTCTTCGAACACCTTGCTGGCGGATTCGCCGACTACAGGATCTTTCAGGATCGCAGGATACGGTCCGGCCAGATCCCAAGTCTGGAAAAACGGTCCCCAGTCGATGTATTGCGCAATGGTCGCAAGATCGACGTTCTTGAACACGCGGCGGCCGATGAACTTCGGCTTGACCGGCGCAAATTTTCCAGTGAAGCTGAGGTCCATCTTGTTGCCGCGCGCAGCCGCCAGAGGCAACAGCGGTACCGCTTTTTTGTTCGCATGCTGCTCGCGGATGCGCTGATAATCGGTCGCAATCTCTTCCAGATATTGATCGCGCTGTTCGGGTGTCAATAGCGATTGCGCGACCGATACCGAACGCGACGCGTCCGGTACATACACCACCGGGCCTTCGTAATTCTGCGCAATTTTCACCGCGGTATGCGCGCGGCTGGTGGTCGCACCACCAATCAACAGCGGAATTTTCAGCATGCGGAAATGCGGATCGCGCTGCATCTCTTTTGCTACGTGCGCCATTTCTTCCAGCGATGGCGTGATCAAGCCGCTTAATCCGATGATGTCGGCATTTTCCGCTTTGGCTTTCGCGAGAATTTCGGAACACGGCACCATCACACCCATGTTCACGACTTCAAAGTTATTGCATTGCAAGACCACCGACACGATATTCTTGCCGATGTCATGCACGTCGCCTTTGACGGTCGCGATCACGATCTTGCCTTTCGGCTTGGACGCAACGCCGGTCCTTTTTTCTTCCAGCAGTTTTTCTTCTTCGATGTAGGGAATCAGGTGCGCCACTGCCTGCTTCATCACGCGCGCCGATTTTACGACCTGCGGCAAAAACATTTTGCCCTGGCCGAACAAATCGCCGACAACATTCATGCCATCCATCAGCGGCCCTTCGATCACATGGATCGGGCGCCCGCCATTTTGCAGCAGTTCTTGCCGCGCTTCTTCCGTGTCTTCGACGATCCACTGGGTGATGCCGTGCACCAGCGCGTGCGCCAGACGTTTTTGCACCGAGCCGCTGCGCCACTCCAGATTCTGTTCTTCCTTTTTGCCACCGGCTTTCAGCGTACCGGCGAATTCGATCATACGCTCGGTCGCGTCTTCGCGGCGATTCAGCACCACGTCTTCGACGCGCTCGCGCAATACGGGGTCAAGGTCGTCATATACGCCGACCATGCCGGCATTGACGATGCCCATGGTCATGCCGGCCTGGATCGCGTGGTACAGGAATACCGTGTGAATTGCTTCACGCGCCGGGTCGTTACCGCGGAAGCTGAAGCTGACATTCGATACGCCGCCGCTGATCTTCGCGTACGGCAGATGCTGATGAATCCAGCGCGTCGCGTTGATGAAATCGACGGCGTAATTGTTGTGTTCTTCGATGCCGGTCGCGATTGCGAAAATGTTCGGATCGAAGATGATGTCTTCCGGCGGGAAGCCGACTTTTTCAGTCAGCAACTTGTATGCGCGCTCGCAAATCTCGATCTTGCGCTCGAAGGTATCGGCCTGGCCCTTTTCATCAAACGCCATCACGATCACCGCCGCACCGTAGCGGCGGCATAGCCCGGCCTGGCGCAGAAATTCTTCTTCGCCTTCTTTCATCGAAATTGAATTGACGATGGCCTTGCCCTGCACGCATTTCAGGCCGGCTTCGATGACCGTCCACCTGGAGGAATCGATCATGATCGGTACGCGCGCAATGTCCGGCTCGGACGCGATCAGGTTCAAAAATCGCGTCATCGCGGCGACCGAATCGAGCATCGCCTCATCCATGTTGATGTCGATAATCTGCGCGCCATTTTCGACCTGCTGACGCGCGACCGCCAATGCCTCGTCATACTGCTCGTTCAAAATCAGGCGCGCGAATGCTTTGGAGCCGGTTACGTTAGTGCGCTCGCCAACGTTCACAAACAGCGAGTTTTCATCAATCGTGAACGGCTCCAGCCCCGCCAGTTGCAGTGCATGCGACGGCGCGGGTATCCGGCGCGGCGCAATCGTGCCGACCACGTCGGCAATCGCCTTAATATGCGCGGGCGTGGTGCCGCAGCAGCCACCGGCGATATTGACGAAGCCGCTGTCGGCAAATTCCTTTAGCAGGGACGAAGTAACGTCCGGCGTCTCGTCGAAGCCGGTGTCGCTCATCGGGTTGGGCAAACCGGCATTCGGATAAATGCAAACGTAGGTGTCGGCGATCTTTGACAACTCTTCCGCATATGGACGCATCAATGCGGCACCCAGCGCGCAGTTCAAGCCTACTGTCAAGGGTTTTGCATGGCGCACCGAATTCCAGAATGCGGGCACGGTCTGGCCCGACAAAATGCGGCCGGACGCATCAGTGACGGTGCCGGAAATCATGATCGGCAGGCGCTTGCCAGATTCTTCAAAGAAGGTGTCGATCGCGAACAGCGCCGCCTTGCAATTCAGGGTATCAAAAATGGTTTCGACCAGCAGCACGTCCGCGCCGCCCTCGACCAGTCCGCGCGTCTGCTCCAGGTAGGCTGCGACCAATTGATCGAAGGTGACATTACGCGCCGCAGGATCGTTGACGTCGGGCGAAATTGATGCGGTCTTCGGCGTTGGGCCCAATGCGCCGGCGACAAAGCGCGGCTTGTCCGGTGTCGAATATTTATCGCACGCCACACGCGCAATTTTGGCGGCCGCCACGTTCATCTCGTACGCAAGATGCGCCATGTGGTAATCGTCTTGCGCGACCGTCGTAGCGCCGAAGGTATTGGTCTCAATCAGATCGGCGCCGGCCGCGAGATATTCTTCATGGATTTCGCTGATGATGTGCGGCTGCGTCAGCGTCAGTAATTCGTTGTTGCCCTTGACGAACAATTCTTTTCCGGGAATCGAGAAATCCGCGAAGCGCGTGCCGCGGTAATCTTCCTCAGTCAGTTTGTATTGCTGAATCATCGTGCCCATTGCACCATCCAGAATCAGGATGCGGCGAGACAATAGATCACGCAAGAGCGTTTCGGTGGGGGAGATGGCATCGCGTTTCATGGCGTACTCTTCAATCGATTGGGGACAGAGTTTCAGCGGCCGCGTAGTTTGGCCTACGGCATCTTACAAATTCTTTCCCGCAAAATACAAAATAAAAAACCCGGCCTGCAAAGCGGGGCCGGGTTATGCGACATCCGCTTTAGCAGTATTTTAGTGGGGCTTTACCCTGGCGCCCGCAAGCTGGGTTTGACTTTTCAATCAAATCGGCGCAGAAAAATTATACGTTAAATCAAGGGTTTGCGTAAAGAAAGGGAAGCTAACGCAGCGAGACATTCGCCTTGCGGCGGATAAATAGTTTTTGTCGGGGGAGGAGGCGCGATAGATGCTTGCGATGGGTTGAATAAAAAAAAGCCCGCTACGGGAGCGGGCTTAAATCCATATCAAAGGAGGAGACATGGAGGAGACAAGTGCAAGTATAGGGAGGCAGGAGTTATTGATCCAATTTCCATTTGGCATATGAGTTATATTTTTCATGAATATCAAGAGGTTTTTTAGCCCTTATCTCGATTAGGCATCGAAGCATCCGCCTTCCATCGGAAAGCCTTTCAAAAATTCCGCCGCGGGCAAACGCTTGCCGCCCGGCTTTTGCAGTTCGGTCACGCGCAGAACGCCATCGCCGCACGCGACAACAATACCGTTCTGGCCATCGGCAGCAAGTATCTGGCCAGGCGCGACCGTGGACGGCGTGGACAATGCTTCAGCGCGCCATAGTTTGATGGGCACCCCACCAAACATGGCAAATGCGCCTGGGAATGGGTTGAAGGCACGGACTTTTCGCGCCAAACTGTTAGCGGATTGCGTGAAATTCAAAGCCGCTTCTTCTTTCATGATCTTGGCCGCGTAATTGGTGCCCGATTCCGGCTGTGGTACGGCTGACAACTTGCCCTGCGCCAGCTGACGTAGCGTACCGACAATCATGGCGCCGCCTAACGCGGCCAATTTGTCGTGCAAGCTGCCGGTTGTATCGTCCACCGCAATCGGTACGCGCTCCATCAACAGCATGGGCCCGGTATCGAGCCCCTCTTCCATCTGCATGATGGTCACGCCGGATTCCGCATCGCCGGCTTCAATCGCGCGATGAATCGGCGCCGCGCCACGCCAGCGCGGCAACAGCGACGCATGAATATTGATGCAGCCGAATTCGGGAATATCCAGGAAAGAGCGTGGCAATATCAATCCATACGCCGCGACCACCATCACGTCATGCGGTGTTGCATGCAGCAAGTCATGAGCGTCTTGCGCGGCCTGTGGATATTTGCCATTGAGCCGAAGCGAAACCGGCTGCGCCACCGGAATGTCGTGCGCCAGCGCGAATTGCTTGACGGCCGATGTGTGCAACTGCATGCCGCGACCGGCGGGACGATCGGGCTGCGTCAATACGAGAGGAATTTCAAATCCGGCATCGTACAAGGACTTGAGTGCGACGGCGGCAAATTCGGGAGTTCCGGCGAAGATGATTTTCATGGGATTTATTTTCGCCTGAGTCAGCACTTTTTCATTATTGCCGCCAGCCATGCCAGCGCATCGTCAGACCAGAATGGCAAGTGCTCGGCACGATAGTAATTGGCTTCATCGCGGCTGCCAATCGTAATTGGCCCCTCTTTTGGTTTGGCCGCGCTCTTGGCCAACAAGACTTTGCCAATGAGCCGATATTCGTGAATCGCATCCGCCAGAATTTCATCCGCCTGCGCCCGGCGTCCGGCGCGGAAATAAGCCAGCGCACGGTTATAACGCATCGATCCGAAATCGTCTGGAAAGCGGTCAGACAATGCCACTGCGCATTCAAAATCACCATGTTGCAAGTAATGCTGCATCAGCAGATCACGTAATCCATGGTTGTCGTTTGGATTAAGCTGATTAACCATGCGCTCCATTAACGGTATTGCGGCCGCCTCATTGCCGGCATCCCGCAAATCGAAAATATGCCGCACCACCAAGCGCAACGCCGGACGATTCTCCATGAATCCCCATTCCAACTGTTGCCCCATCGCCTTCTGATTGGTCAGCACGCAATCCAGCAACGCCAGTGCGCGACTGGTCAGTGTCTGTATCGTCTGCTCCAGCCCGAACGTATTAAGTCCGTCAATCGCGCAAACCAGATCGTCCAGCACGTTAAAGTCTTGCCACAGAATCGGATTCTCAACAAGCACCGGCAGCCACTGATCGACCTCATCCCATGCTTCAGCGTTGTAAGTCGTCATCTCCACGCTAAATGGCAAGGCTGACGGAAAAGTCGTTTCCCATTTAGCCCTGGCCTTCGCCAATGTCGGCGTCGGCTCCAACGGCCCGGCCAAGCCGTCCTGCGATTGCAGACGATACGCGCATATGACCGCAGGCGCAGTCGAAAGCAACGATGACAGTTGCGCCAACCCCGGCACCATGTCGTCATTGATTTGCTGCATCGCATGCTGCGGATCACGCGCGACCTGATGAAGGTAATCCAGCAACGCTGCCATATCCGAGCCATGGATTTTTGCAATACGCGCAGCCCAAAAAACTGCGCGTTCACGGGCTTGCGCCCACTTTTGCTCCGACAACAAAATCGTAATTTCCAGCATCGCCAGCGCCACATTTTCCGGATCGGCACGTTGCGCGTGGTTAAACGCGGTCCAAGCGCCTTCCAGGTCGCCCTCGTCGGTCAGCATCGCCGCCAGACGCTGCCAACCGATCGCCGCCACTTGGGGCTCGCCGCGCACCGTCGCCGTCGTTGCCAGCTTCTTGCGTTTCTTGCGGTTGTCGATAGCCTCGTAAGCATCCAGCAGCAAGTCGAACAGATCGGCCAGACGATCCGGCCAGCGGTCATCCCCAGCAAACCACGGCGTCAACAACTTGATTGCATCCTCTGGAAAATCATCATGCAGCAAGCCAAAGGCGGCGGCCGCGACCGACTCTACCGATATTGCCGAACCGGGCAATTCCACCCAACGCTTTTTAGGCAAGGCCTCCAGTAGAAACGGCAACAACTCCAGTTGCGGCAGGCCCATGTCGGCAGGATGCAAGAGTCCGCAACATTGCTTGAATTTACGTGCGGAACCGCAATGACAAGGATCGTTGCGCCCTGGCAGCGGCAAGCGTTCGTGTGCAAAGCGCTTATGCGGCAACGGCGTCGCCGCCCAGATTTCCCTGCCCAATGTGCGAAAAAACTGCGCTGGTATTCCGACTTGCGGATCAATTTGCGCGGCCATCTCAGGCAACAAATCTTCACCATACTGACCGATCCAGTCGAGGAAGCGATTGCTATCGGCAAGCTGCACGATCTGCCTCATGCAGACCAGGAAGAAATTCTCCAGCCGCACCTCAGACCCCATGTCTGGTCCGTTTTCAAAATGTGAGTTCATAATTTCTCAGCCAGTTGCAAAATCCTGCGCACCATTGCTGACGCTACTACACCGCAAGTAGCTTGAGGCTTTCTCAGCAAATTGGCGGCGAATCATAATGAAAAAATACTGGAGTCCGACTGCAACCTGATGTCGAATGGGGTGAGGTAAGCGAGGCGGTTACCGCACTGCAGCCTTGCGCTTGTCGCGATTCAATTCCCGCTCCTCCTTCAACATCTTGGCCTTGATGCGATTGCGCTTCAAAGGCGACAGGTATTCGACGAATACCTTGCCCTTCAAATGATCCATTTCATGCTGAATGCACACGGCCAGCAATCCATCTGCATCGACTTCGAATGATTTGCCATCAGCATCAAATGCGCGAACCTTGACCTTGGCGTGGCGTTCGACGCCGTCGTAGACGCCGGGCACCGACAGACAGCCTTCATCATAAATCTGCATCTCTTCGCTAGCCCAGAGGATTTCCGGATTGATGAATACCCGAAACTCGGTATGTGTCTCGGACGTGTCGATCACGAGCACCTGTTCGTGCACATCGACCTGCGATGCGGCCAAACCGACGCCCGGTGCGTCGTACATGGTTTCAGCCATGTCGGCTACCAGTGTCTTCAAGCGCGCGTCGAAAACGGTGACAGGCTTGGCAATTTTATGCAGGCGCGGATCGGGATAGCGCAGGATATTTAATAAGGGCATACGGCTTTTGCGCAACAATACGACGATTTAAGATGGTGGTTTTTCTTGCTAGTTCAAGGATTTATGTGCAGAATTTGATTCAATTTGACAAGTTTTGTCACGTATCTTAGCCTTGGGTCTTGGGCAACATGTTGTGGCTACGGCAATGTCCTCGTCAAATGCCACACTTACCGGACAAACCATGAAAAAGTTTAGCACAGCAGCAGCCCGTCTTCTCGCTTTTGCCTCGGTTCTCGCGCCGCTTGCGGCGTTGGCACAGACCCAGCCAGCCGCTTCTCGGTGCGAATTCTTGCCGAATGCGCCGGATCAACATTTGGTGGTGCGTGGCGATACCTTGTGGGATATATCGGGCAAGTTTCTGCCGCATCCGTGGTGCTGGCCTCAAGTATGGGGATTGAATCGCGACCAGATCCGCAATCCGCACTGGATTTATCCGGGCCAGATTGTGTATTTCGATCGCGTTGCCGGTCGTTTGCGACTCGGCATCCCGGCCGGCGGTAGCAACAACAACACCGCGCAGTCACAAGATATGCGTCTGGTGCCGCAATTGCGCATGGAAGGCTTGGGCAAGCAAGCGATTCCCGCCATACCGTCAGGCATCATCGAGCCATTCTTGGCGCAGCCCCTGATCGTCGAGGAAGATGAACTGAAAGACACGCCGCGCATCATGGCAACGCAGGAAGGCCGGGTTTATCTGGCCAAGGACGACAGGGCGTATGTACGCGGCGATTTGAAAGGCGGCACGTCTTTCCAAGCATTCCGTCCAAGCCGGCCATTGAAAGATCCCGCGACCGGCAAGGTGATCGGATATGAAGCGACTTACCTCGGCACATTGAAGCTGCAACGCAAGGCGCAGGCGGACAATGAAGCGCACAGCTTCACCGTGGTCACGGCCAAGGAAGAAATGGGCATCGGCGACCGCCTTCTGCCAGTGCCGCCGACACCAATCCTGAATTACATGCCGCATCCGCCGGAACAGTTGATCGAGGCGCGCGTCGTGTCAGTCTATGGCGGCGTTACACAGGCAGGACAGAATCAAGTGGTAGCGATCAATCGCGGCAAGAGCGATGGGCTCGACATTGGCGCGGTGCTGCAGCTCTATCGCTTCGGCCAGATCGTGGCGGACCGCACCGATGGCAAAAAAGATGTCAAGCTACCGGATGAACGCTACGGCTCGCTGTTTGTTTTCCGGGTGTTCAACCACATTTCCTATGGTTTGATCATGCAGGTTACCGATACCGTGCAAGTCGGCGATGTCGCCAAATCGCCGGAGTAACAAAATTAATGGCGGTTGCTGACGGCGTTGCCGGCTGGGTCCGGCTGGAACAAACACTAGGCGTCGGGCCGGAAACCGCACGCAAATTGCTGGCGGCGTTCGGCTTGCCGCCGAACATTTTTTCTGCCGGCTTCCCGGCGTTGCATAAAGTCGTGTCGGAACGCGTCGCCCGTGCGCTGACGGCGCCGATCGACGACAAAACGCAAACGCTGATCGACCACACGCTCAGTTGGGCCGAGCAGCCCGGCAACCATGTGCTGACCTTGGCTGATGCCGAATACCCCAAAGCGCTGCTCGACATCGCCGATCCGCCCATCATGCTGTACGTGAAAGGACGACTGGATCTACTATCTTGTCCGTCGATCGCAGTAGTCGGTAGCCGCAACGCGACTGTGCAAGGCATCTCCAATGCCGAAAAATTTTCCGAAGTTCTGAGTCAGGCCGGTCTGACCATCTCCTCCGGGATGGCGCTCGGTATCGATACCGCAGCGCACCAAGGCAGCCTGCGCGGCGTCGGATCAACTGTTGCTGTCATAGGCACCGGCATCGACATTGTCTATCCAGCCCGCAACCGCTCCCTTGCGCATCAAATAGCGGAGAATGGCTGCATCGTAAGTGAGTACCCGCTTGGCATGCCGGCCATCGCCGCAAATTTTCCGCGGCGCAACCGCATCATCAGCGGCTTGGCGCGCGGTGTATTGGTAATCGAGGCGGCGGCGCAATCGGGATCCTTGATCACAGCGCGCATGGCGGCGGAACAGGGACGCGACGTATTTGCAATTCCCGGCTCGATCCATTCGCCGCTTTCCAAGGGCTGCCACCTGTTAATCAAGCAAGGCGCCAAGCTGGTAGAGTCCGCTCACGATATTCTGGAAGAGTTGGCGCATTACAAAGTTACCAAGCCATCAACGCCCGGCAAACAAGCAATCGCAGCAAGAGAACTGGAGAGCGACACCCTGCTGACCGCGATGGGTTTTGATCCGGTCGACGCAGATCAACTAGCCATGCGCTGCGGTCTCGATGCGGCAGTGCTCAACGTACAACTGTTGACATTGGAGTTGGATGGCGCGATCGAGATGCTGCCGGGTGGAATTTACCGACGGGTAGCGTAAAAAATACCAGTCGGACGATACTGTTTTTTCACAAAACACGCATCAAACTTGCACCTACACCACACCGTTTACGATTTCGTGTTGACTTTTCACAGGAATCAGAACTTTTCACTGCTTTTGGCATCTTCTTTTCAAGGTATTCTTTTCCCCCTCTATTCGATAGCGAGATTTATTGGTGAGGCTTCCTTGACACGTCTTTTCTTTGCCCGTTAAACGCTTTGATCTAGACGTTGGAAGAATAGGTTATCGAAAATGCTCATAATTTTTCAGGTGATATACTAAAGCTTGTGTCGTCGTAACCTTAGCGCTAAAGTAGAACCATGTTTGACGTCCTTGTATACCTCTACGAAACTTACTATCGGCCAGATGCCTGCCCCGATTCGGAGGCGCTGGTGAAGAAGTTATCGGCCCTCGGCTTTGAAGAGGAAGAGATTTCCAGAGCTCTTGACTGGCTAACCGACTTGGCGGAAGCCACCAACGAACTTTCTGACCAGTATCCGCAGCAAACCGCATTCTCATTCGGTACCCGCATTTATGTAGCGCAAGAGCTCGATACGCTTGGCACGGCGGCAGTGGGATTCATCCAGTTCCTGGAATCAGCCAAAGTGATCAACCCGATTCAGCGTGAAATCGTCATCGAGCGCGCGCTGGCAGCGAGCGATGAACAGATTTCACTCGATAAGCTCAAAGTCATCGTACTGATGGTGCTTTGGAGCCAAGGCAAAGAACCAGACGGCCTGATGTTCGATGAACTGTTTCTGGACGAAGACGACGCCGAACCGCGGTTGTTGCATTAAAAATCTTTCTTAAGCGCCAATCCGACCTGATTCCGGTTTGCCTATCTCCATTACTCCCCCACTTCGGTACAAGCCGGCATTGTAAAAGTGCAACTGGCGCTCCGCTTGCTTGCGGATTTTGGCGCAACCCGCTTATCATTGGCCGCTTGGAAGCCGGTTCACCCTAAACATAAGTTAATTAGTAAGGGCTTACTGATTAGCAACTCCTGTACTATGCGCTGTACCATGTCGCTGTACCATGTGTATACCGTGCGCTTTGCCGCGCCTACTTCGAGACTCTATTTATGACCAAGACCCTCATCATCGCCGAGAAGCCCTCTGTCGCGAACGATATCGCGAAGACGCTGGGCGGCTTCATCAAGCACGATGAGTACTTTGAATCCGACCAGTACGTACTGTCTTCCGCCGTCGGCCATTTGCTGGAAATCGCGGTGCCGGAAGAGTACGACGTCAAGCGCGGCAAATGGACTTTTACGCACTTGCCGATGATTCCGCCGCACTTCGCGTTGAATCCGATTGCCAAGACCGAATCGCGCCTCAAAGTACTGAACAAGCTGATCAAACGTAAAGACGTCACCGCGCTGATCAATGCCTGCGATGCCGGGCGCGAAGGCGAGCTGATTTTCCGCCTGATCGCGCAATACGCGAAGGCCAAGCAACCGGTCAAGCGGCTGTGGCTGCAATCGATGACACCGGGCGCGATTCGCGAAGGCTTCTCGCGCCTGCGTGAAGACGCAGAAATGCTGCCGCTGGCGGACGCCGCACGCTGCCGCAGCGAAGCGGACTGGCTGATCGGCATCAACGGCACGCGCGCAATGACCGCCTTCAATTCGAAAGAAGGTGGCTTTTACCTGACCACCGTCGGCCGCGTGCAAACGCCGACGCTATCGATCGTGGTCGAGCGTGAAGAAAAGATCAAGAATTTCGTCCCGCGCGACTTCTGGGAAGTGCGCGCCGAGTTTGTGTGCGCAGCCGGCATTTACGAAGGCCGCTGGCTCGACACCAAGCACAAGAAGGATGAAACCGATCCAGAAAAGCGCGCGGAACGCCTGTGGAGCAAGGCCGCCGCCGAATCGATCGTGGCGGCCTGCCGCGGCAAGATGGGCACGGTCACCGAAGAATCGAAACCGGCCACGCAAATGGCGCCCGCGCTGTTCGACTTGACCAGCCTGCAGCGCGAAGCGAATGCGCGCTTCGGCTTCTCCGCCAAAAATACGCTGGGCCTGGCGCAAGCACTCTATGAAAAACACAAGGTACTGACCTATCCGCGTACCGATTCACGCCATCTGCCGGAAGACTATATCGACACCGTCAAGCAGACACTGGCGACGGTTTCGGAGAACAACAACTATCAGCAATTCGCCGCACAGATCCTGAACAAACAGTGGGTGAAGCCGAACAAGCGCATTTTCGACAACACGAAAATCAGCGATCACTTCGCGATCATCCCGACCACGCAAGCGCCGAAAAACCTGTCCGAGCCGGAGCAAAAGCTATACGACATGGTGACGCGGCGATTCATGGCCGTGTTCTTTCCGGCAGCCGAATTCCAGGTCACCACGCGCTACACAGACGTATCCGGCCACCAGTTCAAGACCGAAGGCAAGGTAATGACCAACCCGGGCTGGCTTGCGATCTACGGCAAGGAAGCGGCCAGCGACAAGGATGAAGAAAACGCCGGTACGCTGGTGCCGGTCGCCAAAGACGAAAAAGTCAAAACCGAAAAAATCACGGCCAACGGCTTGGTCACGAAACCGCCTGCACGCTATTCGGAAGCAACGCTGTTGTCCGCGATGGAAGGCGCCGGCAAACTGATCGACGACGACGGATTACGCGAAGCGATGGCGGGCAAAGGACTCGGTACGCCAGCCACGCGTGCGGCAATCATCGAAGGCCTGCTGAATGAAAAATATCTGCTGCGCGAAGGCCGTGAACTGATCCCGACCGCCAAGGCGTTCCAGTTGATGACGCTGTTGCGCGGACTCGGGGTGGAAGAGCTGACCGCGCCCGAATTGACTGGCGAATGGGAACACAAGTTGTCGCAGATGGAACGCGGCAAAATCAGCCGAGACGAATTCATGCGCGAAATTGCGCAAATGACGCAAATCATCGTCAAGCGCGCCAAGGAATACGACAACGAGACGATCCCCGGCGATTACGCCACTTTGAAAACACCATGCCCGAATTGTGGCGGTGTCGTGAAAGAAAACTATCGTCGTTTCGCCTGCACCAAGTGCGAATTCTCGATGTCGAAAACACCCGGTAGCCGCCAGTTTGAAGTTGCAGAAGTCGAGGAATTGCTCGCCAATCGCACCATTGGTCCCCTGCAAGGTTTCCGTTCCAAAATGGGCCGGCCGTTCGCTGCAATATTGAAGATTTCGCGTGACGAAGACATCAAAAATTTCAAATTGGAATTCGATTTCGGCCAGAATCAGGACGATGACGAAAATGCGGAAGGCGTCGATTTCACCGGACAAACAGCGCTCGGCGCATGCCCGAAATGCAGCAGCGGTGTGTATGAAATGGGTCTGGCCTATGTATGCGAAAAGACCGTGGCGAAACCGAAGGCTTGCGACTTCCGTAGCGGCAGAATTATCTTGCAACAGGAAATTTTGCCGGAACAAATGGTCAAACTGCTCAACGATGGCAAGACCGATTTGCTGCCCGGTTTCATTTCGCAACGCACGCGTCGCCCATTCAAGGCGTTCCTCGTGAAAGGCAAGGATGGCAAGGTAAGCTTTGAGTTTGAAGAGCGCAAGGCGAAGGCGCCTGCGAAAGGCAAGGCTGCCAAAGAAGCTGATGAAGCGCCGGCAAAAACCGAGAAGAAGGTCGTGGCCAAACCTGCACTGAAGAAAGCCGTCGCGAAGAAAACGGCAGCGAAAAAAGCAGCGTGATTCAACTTGGGCTTCGTGATTCCCGCAGCACGAAAAGTGACTAATAAAGGAGTTTGTCGATGGATGAATTACCGTTAGCCACACCGACCAAGGACGAGTGCAATCTGGCAATGCTGGCGCATTTGCTGGGCGTATTTACCGGGTTTATCGGGGCACTGGTCATCTGGCTGATCAAGAAGGATGAATCTGCCTTCATCGCGGACCAAGCCAGGGAAGCGCTGAATTTTCAGATCACGATCGCGATCGCCATGTTTGCAAGCTGGATATTGGCGTTCATCCTGATCGGCCTTTTCGCGGTCCCGATACTGATTATCATGAATTTTATTTTTTCCATCTTGGGTGCGATTTCGGCATCGAAGTGTCAGGCGTATCGATACCCGTTTGCACTACATCTGGTGAAGTAATACTAATCTTCACCCATAACGCGTTGCACAACCGGCTTATCGGCGAAAAAAGCCATTAACACGCCTGGACCGCTGTCCCCGCATTGTGAATCACCCCTCCCCGATTATCGGTACGGCTTGTACGGTACGCTGCTTCCAATGCAGCCGTTTTCTCGGCTGGCAATTTCAGTTCTGGCGCTGCCGCCACTTCTTCCAGCGGCGGCATTTCGACATGCCGTAAACGTGTACTGGTGCAACGAATGAACTAATGATGCACTTGAAACTTCCATGCTTTTTATAAAGTCAAATGCAGGTGATCTTAATGGAGGCAAGCATAATGTCCCGCATCTTCATTTCGCTGATTTGCGCAAGCGCATTAAGTACTGGCTTGTTCGCATGTTCCACGAGTCCGACCCGGCAACAGGTCGGGATCGGCACCGGCGCGGTACTCGGCGGCGTCACCGGCCATGTGCTTACTGATGGCAGCACGCTTGGTACAGTGGGCGGTGCGGCAGTAGGCGGGGTGATTGGCAATGAAGTGACTAAATCGAAAAGATAAATTGCGCCAATGCCGGAGAGTGCCTATGACCCAGTTGCGATGAAGTATTAGTTTTTCTCATATCAGCAAGACGCCCATGGCGATTGAGCTTGCCGCATCCCATGCTGGCCACCACCATCAATTCGGATTGACGCGTTTCACGAAACCACTTTGCAAATAATTTTCCGCACGGAATTTTGTGGATTTCTTTCATCGCGCCATGCACTGAAAAACCTTCCAGTATCACGGCCCCCCCCCAATACCGCCATTGCGACGCCGGCGTTGTGAAGCGATTCCACATGACGGAAATGATTGCCCCCCTCCATCACCGAGGTAATGAGATCGCCACTTTAAGGAAGCGCGGATTTAATCGTTTTTTCGCCAAAATACACTCGCAACTCGTTGATTTATAAAGGTGGCGATTCGGGGGAATCGATTAAATCTGCGCTTCCTTAATGACTTCGCCCCGGTCGCATAAATATCTATGTCTAGGCAGCATGCTTTATCGTGCAAACCGGCAAGTATTGTCTCAATTGTGTTGTGATGCATCAAATAGCGTGTTTGAAATCAGGAAACACTGTTGAACTTTTATTAAGCAGAAGCTTCTACTTATTCGCAGCATGCGATGTCTTGGCGCCAGTAATAGCTTGCGCTGCACTTATTTTTTTACTTTCTCAGGAGAATTTTATGTCTAAATGGATCGCTGTCTTGGCATGCACTTTTGTACTCGCCGCATGTACCTCACCGTCAGAAAGATCATCCGGCGGCACCTATGGCAGCAGCGGAACCGGCTCGGCTGGGGATTCATCATCATCATCGGGCGCAACCACAGGCTCCTCACCAAGCAGCACGAGCCCTTCCGGCAGCAGCGGCACATCAGGCGGTAGTATGAGCAGCCCCGATACATCCGGGGCCGCTCCGTCAAGCGGTGCAGGTACATCTTCTGGTTCTTCTGGTTCCAGTATGCCGGAGAGCGGTTCCAGCGGCACATCCGGCAGCACCGGGCAATAAAGACGTGTCAGGACAACTGGATGCCTTCCAGCGCAAGCAAGGTACATTTATGCGCCAGGCCTCCAGCGTATCCGGTGGGTGACCGTGATGCGCCGATGACGCGGTGACACGGTACGATGATGGACACTGGATTGCGGCCGATCGCTGCACCTACCGCGCGCAACGCTTTCGGGTTTCCGATGTGTTGCGCGTGTTGTGTATAGCTGATGGTGTGCCCGAATGGAATCTGCAGTAGTTCGCGCCATACCGACTGCTGAAATTGCGTGCCAACCAAATCCAATGGCACATTAAAGTCCCGACGCTGCCCGGCAAAATATTGATCGAGTTGACATGCGACATCTTTCAACAGCAGATGAGAGGGGGCGTGCTTCCATCCCTGTATTCCCGTGAAATGCTTGTGCTCTTCAAAATAAATGCCACTCAGCCCGTGCTCGCTGGCCGCCAGCAACAAAGTGCCGAGCGGACTGTCATGTTGTATGTAGTAAGTCATGATTCATCCCAATGAATGCCATAGTAAAAGCGCCGCATAGCCGCGCCAAGGCGACCATGCGCCGGCGCGCGCAATGAGCTGTTTTTCAGTTAATCGATCAGTCGCTGCATTGCCGGTCGCAGCGGCTTTTTGCAAACCGAGATCGCCTGCCGGAAACGCATCCGAAAAACGCAATGCACGCAGCGCGATATAGTGCGCGGTCCAGTCACCGATGCCCGCCACCGTTTTCAAATGCGCGATCGCCTCATCCAACGTTGCCCCTGGCCGCATGCGCAAGCCGCCAAGCGCCGCGAAATGTGCAAGATTGCGGATGGTTGCGGCGCGCGTTCTGGGTAACCCGATTTTCGCAATGTCTTCAGCCGGTGCGGTCGCCAATGTTTCCGCGCTTGGGAAATCGTGCGTGATCTTTGGAAACGGCGTCTCCACCGTACGGCCAAACCGGACAACCAAGCGCCCCGACAAGGTGGTTGCGCCCGCAACGCTGACTTGTTGCCCTAGCACCGCACGTACCGCAAGTTCGAATGCGTCAAATGCGCCTGGCACGCGCAGGCCGGGCATTGCTTCAATTTGCTTTGCCAGCAGATTGTCTTGCTGCAAGTGCGCATGAATCACGGATGGATTGGCGTCGAGGTCAAACTGGTTGCGGACACGCAAAAGCAAGGGCATCAGGAGCGGCGTCAAGGTCGGCGCGAGTTCCAGTTCAAGTTGCTGCTTCAAGGGCAGATGCGTCACGCGCAGCCAGCCATGCACGTCGCCGATTTGCACGCTACGGGCATACGATTCGGCACCTTCCTGTTGCTCCACTGCTTCCACGCCCGGGATACCGCGCCCTGCGAAATAGCGCACCATTTCGCGCCAGCCGAATGGCGGCCGGTATGCAAGACGCAACGTCAGCGCGTCAGGAGCGCTTTCCGTGGTTTGCGCTATGGCGCGCCGAATCGTGGTCGGCGCCATGCCGTAACGCGCGGCGAACAGGGTGTTGAAGCGCCGCACGCTGCCGAATCCGGCGGCGTATGCGATGTCCACCATCGGCAAGCGCGTTTCCTGCAGCAGTTTTTTCGCGAACAGCAAGCGCTGCGTCTGTGCCAGTTCAACCGGCGTGACGCCAAAATGCTGCAACAGGACGCGGCGCAATTGGCGTGATGACAGCCCGACTTCGTTAGCCAAACGCTCGACATCGCCGTCATTCAATGCGCCGGCCGCGATGCGTTGCCACACTGCATATGCCAGGTTCTGCTGCAATGCGTATGGTGCGAGTTCGGGGCGGCAGCGCAGACAGGGCCGGAATCCGGCGGCTTCGGCTGCAGCTGCGGTGCTGAAGAACAGGCACGAAGATTCGCGGGGCGTTTTTACCGTACAAACCGGACGGCAATAAATACCGGTGGTCTTTACGCCGGTGAAAAACACGCCGTCAAAGCGCGTGTCCTTCGCCGTCAGTGCGCGGTAATACTGCTCTCGGCTAAGCGTTAAGAAAGGTTCTTGATCTGAATGTGCCGCGTTTTCCATATTGGATTTATACGCGCCGCCTTTCACATCGTCTAGCCGTTTTCGGACATGATTCGATCCCCTTTGTTCACGTCAACATGTTCCGTCGCAAGCTTTTTCTATTCAGCCGCGCGCATTGTCTTTACCGCGTGTCGTGCGGCGGGGCTGACACTCACTTCCCACGCACCCATGCGATGGCCTGTCATCGGTGGCTGTGCATCGATGCGTTCGGCCAAGTTGTGCGCATAACGCGCGATGCCGTCGGCGACCCCATAGACCAAGGCAACGAAACTGATGACCGAATGCGGCAAGGTATTGATAATCATGGCATTTTCCTTCCAGATGTCATTGGTATGGAAGCAGTGTAGATGTTAATCTATCCACATAAAATCTCCTATTTCGCTTCTTGAGTATGCAAAAATGCACAAAACCCCTCCTCCGGCCCGCACTCCAATCATCCCCGCAGGTGTGCTGGATTGGGACGATTTACGCTATGTGCTGGCTGTAGCGCGAGCCGGCTCCTTGTCGGGCGCTGCACGTAATTTGTCGGTAACGCATTCGACTATGCTGCGGCGTATCGATGCGATTGAAGCGAAGCTTCGCGTCCGTCTGTTCGAACGCATGCGTAACGGCTATGTACCGACCGAAGCTGGGGACACGTTGCGCCGGGTGGCGGAACAATGCGAACCTCTGGTGGCGGAAGCGGAACGGCGCATCGTCGGTGGCGATACGCGTTTGCAAGGCATGCTGCGCGTGACGACTACGCCGATCGTCGCGCACCATTTATTGCCCAACGTGCTGGCGGAATTTTGTGCAGCCCATCCCGACATTGAAGTGGAGATGGGAATCTCGTTGGAGCGCCTTGATCTTTCGCAGCGTGAAGCGGACGTGGCCATGCGCGTATCAACGGAGGTGCCGGATTATCTGGTGGGACGTAAACTAGGTGATATCCGGTTTCGGATATATGCGTGGCATGCGGCGCCATTTCTGCTCGGAAAAATCAACATCGGCAAACTGCTACCAATCAAAACCTTGACACAGGAACTGCCGTGGATCAGTTTCGAGCGCGATGTACGGGAGCGGCCATCCAACCGCTGGCTGCATGCGAATGTCCCGTCCTCGTCGGTTGTGATACGCACCGATCATTTTGCGAGTGCAGTGGCATTGCTGCGTACCGGCATGGGTATCACCATGCTGCCGGAAGTGGTTGCCCATGATGCGCCAGAACTGGTGGCGCTATCGGAACCGATTGAAGAACTGAAGATGCCGTTGTGGATACTCACCCATCCCGACTTGCGCAACACGGCGCGGGTACGGGCGTTCATGCAGATGGTGGGCGACAGAGTCGCCGAATTGCTGCATTAACCTTAACCAGCGCCAAGGAATCGAGAATCGACAATGGAATTTGCAAGGACAACGCCTGCTGCGCTTGCGCCGGCGTTCCGGACCGCCGGCTGTTGTGGCTGGGCATCCTGCTCGTACTACCCGTGTATTTTTTCCCGGCCGGCATCGTCGGCAAACTACCTATCTGGAAATAATCATGCAACCAACCTCTCACTATCTTCGTTGCTGCGGCCGTGAAATCCATTATGTCGAATGGGGCAGCAAGGATACGCCGCCCTTGATCCTGTGGCACGGCTTGGCACGCACCAGCCGTGACTTTGACGATCTGGCAGCAGCGCTCGCCGGCACCTACCGCATCATTTGTCCCGATACGATCGGACGCGGATTGTCGCAATGGAGCACCGATCCGGACAACGAATACCAGTTCGCTTTTTATACGCGCATTGCGCAGGAACTGGTCGATCAGCTTGGCATTATGCAGACGCGCTGGGTCGGCACTTCGATGGGAGGCGCAATCGGCATGGTGGCGGCGGCAAGCACGCTCAAGGGCCGCATCAGCCATCTGGTATTGAATGATATCGGCCCAGCGACCGCTGCCTCCGCCATAGAAAGAATCCGCAGCTATGCCGGCAATCCGGCTGAATTCGACACTGTCACCGAATTCGAAAGCTATCTGCGCCTCATCTACAAACCATACGGCTGGCAAAGCGATACGCAGTGGCGGCGCATGGCGGAGACCTCAGTGCGCCGCCTGCAGAGCGGCCGCATTACCGCGCACTACGATCCGGCGATGGTGCGCCAATTCATCATGCATCCGAACGACTACGAGCGCTGGCAGGAATATGACGCGCTCGATATGCCGACGCTGGTGCTGCGCGGCGAAACATCGGATCTGCTGCTGCCCGAAACCGCGCAGGCGATGACACAGCGCGGGCCGCGCGCGCAACTGGCGGTGATACCTGGCTGCGGCCATGCGCCAGCATTGAATGTGCCAGAACAAATCGAGCTGGTGCGGAATTTTTTGGCAAGCTGATGTGCCCTGTCACTTCTGCGTGACGGCGGCTGAAGGACGCATTGCGATGCGCAGGATGGTTACCTCCACACTGCGCCAAGCCATCAACCTGACCGGCCAACATGCAATTTGAAGGGGCGGTTAGGCGTATCTCGCTGAGGGCATCAAAAAACATCCGGCGCATCGCGCGATACAATCTGCGAGTTCTGGTATGTTACGTGCAGGGTCTCATGGTCGTTTTATTTAGCTTGTTTTTTCAATAACCACGGCGAAACAAGCAGGCAAGCCATTTATAAGGATTTTGTGTGGACAATGTATACCTCAGTCGCCGTTTTAATCTGCAGGATCTGCGGCATACATTACGTTGGGCGTCATACTCCCGGTCACCATGAGTCCTGAAGAAGTCACTCTCGTTCAGACGGTTTCCCTTGAGGCGATTAAGATCCTCGGGCCAGCAATCGTTGCGGCGTATGCCGCATACAAGGCAGCGTCGGTGCAGATTGAAGTCAAGCTCCGTGAGCTCGATAAGAACCACCAGTTCCAAGCGCGGGAGAGCATCTTTTCTCACCTAAAAGATCGCCTGACCCACATCGATGAACAAACTGAAAAGCTGAGCGCGGATTTAGGTCGAATGCTCGGCTTCGCGGCAGGCTATCAAGGCGCCAATCCTTCAACAGAAACCAATGAATTCGTCGAACTCATGACTGGTGCAATGCAGTCCATTGCGAAACTTGCACCTCTTGAAGTCACGGTGCTGCTCAATGACATGCGCATTTCAGGGCTTTCTTCCTCAGACGAATTCAAAGCTCTATCGGCGCAAATTTTTCAACTCGAATTCGACTGGCCAGCTTCCTATCTCCAGTTGAAGGCCAACGTACTCAAGCTACTAGAGACCTACAGTCTTCTTGGCGTATGCACGAGACTTCTTCTACAAAAGCAAATGGAGCGTGTGTTTGCCCCGTACCTGGCGGCGGCGAAGTAGGCGACGGTCTCGCTTCTCGCCGATGACGCCCAACCCATCATGTCAAACGTTATGCGTCTCAATGATCTACGTCACTGAAAATAAGCTTGAGCGGCAACTTGCTTTGCTTTACGCTGCCGCGCAGTTGTCAGAGGCAACTGTTGCGGTTGCATGGCTCTATTCATACTCAAATGCGAAGTCTGTTGCAGGTCTTGTGGTCGCAGGTGAATCGGACGGTCTTCTCCCCGTTACCACCTATGGCGATGGCTCTGAACACGGACTTCACACCAATCCAACTCCTTTCAGTAGCAGTTTAGTTGCTGAGCTTGTTCGAAAAAAATCCAAAGTTATACGCTGCTGTGACAGCATAGCCATCTATCGACCGAATGAAAAAGATTGGTTTGCTTGTTCGATCCACCATGAGGGCATGTGTCTCGTCAAAGACGAGTCGCTGTTGGCTGAATTCACACAGCAGGGTTTCATCGCTACGATAGAGGCTCCTTCGTGGTGGTAACACATAACTTGGCAATTGACACGGATTCAACGATGATGCCCTTGATCCGGCCATCTCAACGTTAGGCCGCAATGGAACCGACTTTTCCCTCGAAAGGCAGCATGAAAGACTTGGTTCGGAACCCGCTCGGCATTGTTGCCATCTTCATCTCACTAATCTACGCGTTTGCCAACCTGCTCCTGGGCGCAACCGTGAGTTCCTTGACGGAGCAGGAGCGCTATCCGCTGATTATCTTTATCGTCCTGTTCCCGGTTGTAGTACTGGGAGTTTTCTACAGACTGGTTTCCAAACACCACGGGAAGCTCTATGCACCGGGAGACTACAAGGATGATCATTCATTCCTGCGAACGCTCTCGCCACAGGAGCGTCAGGAGAAACTGGAGCGAGAAGTTGCTGAGTCACTTCCAGAGCGGGAAGTCGTGGAGTCGTTGCCGGTCCCGGTAGAACTGCTTCCGGTGGTGCCGAAGACGGAGAGAGTTTTCACTACTGACGCGACTTCTCCAAGTCTTGCGCAGCTCTATGATGAAATCCGAAATACAGAGTCCGCTGCCCTTGCCCACCTAGAACGAGAGTTTGGGCTTGCGGAAGCCCGCGACATCTCGATCTCAAACACGGGGGTAAGCTTCGATGCCGTGCTCAAGAGCGGCGAGAAGCCTACATTCGCAGAGATAAAGATATTGCGGGTGCCGATCCGCACGTCGAGCATGCTTGATCGGATTCTGTACAACGCTGTCGTTGCAGACAAGTACTTCAAGGGGCGCTTCAAGCTAATCCTGCTCGTCGTCTATCGCTTCGATAAAGAAGAACTGCCAAAAGTTGAGAGTGTTTGGCGCAAGCGGATCGAGAAGTGTCCTGCCGAAGTTGAATTGCGCTTCGTGCCGTATTCTGAGATAGCGGCCTAATCGGGTAGCCGGAGGTCTCTAACCTCCAGAGCCGTAGGGCACATCGCGATGCGCCGAATGGTTATACCTCCTTCCTACCTGCCTCTCAAGCCATCAACCTAGCAGGCCAACTCGCCATTTGAAGGGACGGTTATGCGCACCTCACCGGGCGCATCTAAACATCCGGCGCATCACGATGTGCCCTACCCTTCAAAATCGCCCATATCTGGCCCGGCAAAACCGGCAGTCCACACGCGCTCCCCCTTTCCGCTACACTCGATTTTCAGCCCAAAAATGGAGTCGCCATGCTCACCGCCTCACGCTCGCCGCAATTGAAAACCGTCCTTCTTGCAAGCGGCTTGGTGCTGACGCTGGCGATGGGTGTACGCCACGGGTTCGGTTTCTGGCTGCAGCCGATCTCACAGGCACACGGCTGGACGCGTGAAACCTATTCGTTGGCGCTGGCGTTGCAAAACCTGATGTGGGGTGCGTTCGGACCGTTTGCCGGCATGGCGGCAGATCGCTTCGGTACCGCGAAGGTCGTGATCGCAGGCGCGATCCTGTACATGGCAGGCTTGTTGTGGATGGCCGGCATCGACCAGCCGACCTTGTTTGTGATCGGCTCCGGCATCTTGATCGGCGCAGCATTGTCATGCACCGCGTTTGGCGCGATCAGCGGCATTATCGGCCGCATTGCGCCGGCATCCAAACGCTCTTGGGCATTCGGCTTGTCGTCCGCCGCCGGCTCGTTCGGCCAGTTCGTGATGATGCCGGTCGAGCAGCAATTGATTTCAATCACCGGCTGGCAAAATGCGTTTTATCTGCTGGCCGGATTGGTGTTTCTGGTCATGATTCCGATGGCGTTCCCATTGCGCGAACCGCAGCTGTTGAGAACAAGCGGCCGTGAGCAAAGCATCTGGGAAGCGGTCAAGGAAGCGTTCGCGTATCGCCCGTTCCTGTTCCTGGTTGCCGGCTATTTCGTATGCGGCTTCCAGGTCGTGTTCATCGGCGTGCACATGCCAGCCTATTTGAAGGACAAAGGCATCATGGATCCGAACGTGGCGGTAATGGCGCTGGCATTGATTGGCCTCTTTAATATTTTCGGCTCCTATTACGCGGGAAAACTGGGCGGCACCCTTCCCAAGCGCTACCTGCTGTCGACTATTTATATCAGCCGCACAGTCGTGATTTCACTGTTCCTGCTCGCACCGCTGACATCATGGTCGGTCTACATTTTCTCCGGCGCGATGGGCTTGTTGTGGCTGTCGACAGTGCCGCTGACGAATGGTGTGATCGCCGGTATTTTCGGCGTGAAGTATTTGTCGATGCTGTCGGGATTCGTGTTCTTTTCGCATCAGGTCGGCAGCTTTCTCGGCGTGTGGCTGGGCGGCTATCTGTACACCAAAAACGGCAATTACAACACGGTGTGGATGATCACGATTGCGCTCGGCGTATTTGCCGCACTAATCAATTTGCCGATCAACGAAAAAGCGATTGTGCGTACACAACCTGCGCTGGCCTGACATCATGCGATCATTGATCATGCGCTTCCTGCTAGCCGCTGCTCTGGCGGCAGCGCTGGCAATTGCGTTCATCGGTTATCTGCAACCCTCCTTCATTGTGGATCTCGCGAACCGGTTCGTCCTGTGTTTTTAGAGCGGATTTCCCTTGGCGTAAATATCAGCGCGTGATCGATGATCCGAAGGTGCGCGGCGTACAGACAGAGATGTTGATTGCCCTGAAATTCCACTGCTAGAGTGAATTGCCGAGGACTGTTGCCCTATTGGAAAACACACCGGATGCCAAGCCAGCGTGCTGGGGCAACGGCGTACAATACGGCCATGGACATTACGCTAACCGAACTGGAACAAGCGATTAATTACTGGCGCGCACGGCGGCCCTCCTCGGGCGAAGAGCGCACACTGTCACCCGAAGTCAACGTTCTCGCGACCGTGTACGCCACCATGATTTTCAACCATTACCAGGCAATGCCGCTGGAAGCGCTGCATCCAAGCGCCCGGCAATTACTGGAAACCTGGCGCAAGCAAGCCACGTAAGCCACAAAAAATGGCGTAAAAACAAGCCCTTACGCGCATATTGATTATTTCGCCCGGCCCCCGGTCATGTGCATTTCCGGTACAATCCGCCCCATCATGAACGCCCCTAAAAACCTGTTTTCCTACGCCCCGAATGGGGCTAAAGCGCCCCGCCCCGCCCCGTTTCTTCCAATGTCTCGCGCAGAAATGGATGTGCTCGGCTGGGACTCCTGCGACGTCATTCTGATCACCGGCGATGCCTATATCGATCATCCGAGCTTCGGCATGGCGCTGGTCGGACGTCTGCTGGAGGCGCAGGGTTTTCGGGTCGGCATCATCAGTCAGCCGGACTGGCATTCGGCCGAGCCGTTCCGCGCGCTGGGCAGACCGAACCTGTATTTCGGCGTGACGGCCGGCAATATGGATTCGATGGTCAACCGCTACACGTCCGACCGCAAGATTCGCTCGGACGATGCGTACACCGCCAATGGCGAACCGAACAAGCGCCCCGACCGCGCAGTCGTTGTATATGCCCAACGGGCACGCGAAGCGTATCCCGATACCAATATCGTGATCGGCAGCATTGAAGCCAGCCTGCGCCGCATCGCGCATTACGATTACTGGTCGGACACGGTAAAGCGCTCGGTGTTGCCCGATTCCAAGGCCGACATCCTGCTGTTCGGCAACGCTGAACGCGCGCTGGTCGCATTGACGCATCGACTGGCGGCAGGCGAGCCGATCAAATCGATTCGCGATTTGCGCGGCACCTCTTTCATGGCGCCGCGCGGCTGGCGGCCAGCCGACGACTGGACCGAAGTCAATTCAACGCGTGTCGATACACCGGGACGAGTCGATCCGCATCCCGATCCATACGAAATGAAGTCGAAGGACACGCAGAGTTGCGCAACGCCCGAAAACAAACCGGCCGAACAAGTCATCCGCATCCTGAGCCGCGAAGAGCGCCAGGCGGCCTTGAAGGAGCAGCGCGAAAAAAGCGTCGTGCGCCTGCCGTCATATGAGCAGGTCAAGGGCGATGCGGTGATGTATGCGCATGCGTCGCGCGTATTTCATCTCGAATCGAATCCCGGCAATGCGCGCGCGCTGGTGCAGGGGCATGGCGAGCGCGACGTGTGGTTGAACCCGCCGCCGCTGCCGCTGGCGATGGACGAGATGGACGGCGTATATGACATGCCGTACGCACGCGCGCCGCACCCAAGCTATGGCAAGGCGAAGATTCCGGCGTGGGACATGATCCGCTTCTCCGTCAACATCATGCGCGGCTGCTTTGGCGGCTGCACCTTCTGCTCGATCACCGAGCACGAAGGCCGCATCATCCAGAGCCGGTCCGAGCCGTCGATCCTGCGCGAGGTCGAACTGATCCGCGACAAGACCAAGGGATTCACCGGCACCATTTCCGATCTGGGCGGCCCGACCGCCAACATGTATCGGCTGGCCTGCAAGGAAAAGAAAATCGAAGAGTCGTGCCGCCGCCTGTCATGCGTGTATCCGACCATCTGCAGCAACCTGAATACCGATCACAGCAAATTGATTCAGTTGTACCGCAAGGCGCGCGCGCTCCCCGGCATCAAGAAAATCCTGGTCAGCTCCGGCCTGCGCTACGACCTCGCGGTGCGTTCACCCGAATACGTGAAAGAACTGGTCACGCATCACGTCGGCGGCCTGCTGAAAATCGCGCCCGAGCATTCCGAAGAAGGGCCGCTGTCGAAGATGATGAAGCCCGGCATGGGTGCGTACGACAAGTTCAAGGAATTGTTCGACAAGTATTCGAAGGAAGCCGGCAAGGAACAGTATTTGATTCCGTACTTCATCGCGGCCCATCCCGGCACCACCGATGAAGACATGCTGAACCTTGCGCTGTGGCTGAAGAAGAATAACTTCCGCCTCGACCAAGTGCAAACCTTCATGCCGACGCCGATGGCGATCGCGACCGCGATGTACCACACGCGCAAGAATCCGCTGCACAAGGTGACCGAAGATTCGGAAGTTGTCGAGACGGTCCGCACCGGCAAAATCCGCCGCCTGCACAAGGCGTTTTTGCGCTATCACGATCCGGCCAACTGGGACATCATCCGCGAAGGATTGCAGCGCATGGGCCGCGCCGATTTGATCGGCAATGGAGAGCGGCATCTGGTGCCACGAGTGTCGAGCGTGACTGCCGGCATGGCAAAGGCTGAACTCCGCAGGGAAACACCGAGTCCAGCCAAGCTGGCGAAGAAATTCGGCCAGAACAAACCGCGGCCGGGCGGCGCGGTGGAGCGCAAACCGGTGGCGACTACCAACCGACCGGTGCGCAAGGGAACAGCAATCGCACCACGCAGCGGGCGGAAATAATCATTCTGGCGCAAGAGAAAGACGAATCGAATCAGTTGTATTAGCGCGGACTTGATCTGACAAAGTGCGTCAGATCTGCTCTAAGGTTGAAGGTCCGGGATCGGCAAAATCCTGACAATGGATAAGTGGCGCTCCACTGACTTCTTCAGACTGATTGCGGCCACTCAACGCAATTCGCAGGAATTCGTAGGGCGCCCTACTTGGCATGGGTTACGGCCTTGCGGGCCGACTGCCGGATACCATTAGAGCGCTTCCCGCTCCTTGCGCATCTTGAAATGGTTCTCCGACAGGAACACCATCATTTCTTCCGCCATCACACGCGCCTCGCCGATCACCCACATGTGGCCATTGGTGCTTGGATCAAGCGCTCCCGAGAAGGCAATCTTTTTCATCTTGTCCTCAGAGTTCACGATATCGGCAATGCAGGCTTTCGATCTGTTGCCTGAGTTCGTCGACGGCGCCATCATTCAAAATCGCATCATACGCACGTACGGCCGCAATGGGCGCATCTCTTCTGCACGGTGAAGACGCGTTCCACCTCTTTGTGGATTCAATTCCTTATGCAATAAATATATCGCGAACTTTGGAACTTTAATCTTGCCGCCACCACTCAATGGGAAGTTGTTAAAAATTTTATAACATTCTGCCTGGGCGGCCGATTTGAATAAGGGAAGCATAAATGAAGCCATCGCCACTAAGCCAATTCGCATCACTCGCAGTCGCATCACTCCAAAAAACAGTCAATTTAAACAAAATTACTGATAAGAAACCATTTTCGAAAGCGTCATTGTTGGCCACTCAAGGTGCTCAACCACCCGCCGTTGGCATGCCTAGATCACACCGTCACGCAATGTCGGCTCCAACATTTCCTTCCTTGACGAGAAAAGACGGGACACGCGCCTATTCAACGGATTCACACCATACATCCTTCGAAGAGACTCTTCTTCCACACCACTCGCTCAATGAGAAGGATCATCAAACACTCAAAGCGGTTTTAGGGGCCGGCGTATATGAAAAGCTGCGCCATAGCCGCCATCAAAGCGGCCTATGCCATGCGGATACCACGATCAAAATAATTGAGGCGGCAAACGGCAAAGTCAGTTCAATTGCCTCCAATTTAATGGATTATTCCGTGACGATTGGAAACCAGAAAGGCCCTCACAGTATTCTTGGAGGAGTTATTGCCAATGTGTTAAATGTTGGTGTGCCATTTTACGAAGGCAGAAAAGGGAATTCGTACGCCTACGATAAATCCGACCTGTTGGAACATGGCGTTCCCAAGGATGCTATTGCGGTTGTCATCAGCGCGGTGCAGGGAGCAATCGATCCCGAGAGTAAACAAGCGAAAGCGGCAAGAAATTTTTTTGGGCTAAACGCGGGTGCGAGTAGAGGCTCGAACCATGCTTTTGCAGTTCTGCACGTCAATCATGAGAATGACCAAATGCTTTGTTGCGATTTGGATCCATACCGTCAGAACGCAGACGGCATCGACAAAGATATTTATTTCAAAGTGGATAAAGAGACGTTCCAAAAGCGCGTCTTGCCGCGATTGGTCAACGGTGTGATGGCAATCAAAAAACAACAGGATGACGAATGACTGCCACCGCCATCCAAAAAATGTTCGAGAGCTTTACCAAAGGGATCGGCGCTGAAATCAGGCATTCTCAAGACAGGCAATCCGTTTCTTATGCTGATCTGGAATCACCGCAGTTGAAACCTGGATATATTCGCCTGTGCATCGATTCTGATGACCACGTGGTAATCATCGAAGCGGCAACGCCGCTTTCCTCCGTTATACCTGGCGATAACGACGGTTTGCAGAAACTGTGGGGGCTATGCCTGATGGCGAGTCCATGTCAGAGCGGAAAGCGCTTTTTCCCCATGATCGACATGAAAAACGAGCATCTTGTCATGTCCTATGTGTTAGGGAGCGAAGCGATTCGCCACGAGGAAGATTTTGGGAACATTATTGAGAGCTATGTTGGGCAAATAGTGGCCATGCTGAGGGAATTAAAAGACGCGCGTATTAGTGAACCTGCCTCCGGAAAAACATTTCATCGCTTGCAAGCCCAAGCTCTTCGCTTTCAGAAACTGACATGACCCATTGACTGCCGGCCTGGCCGGCTTCTCGCCCTTTTCCCAACCGCCCATGTGTCGCCTATGGCTTAGTAACGACTTTGTGGCCTGATTTAAAATTTTGTCTTAAATAAGGATTAACTCATGACAAGAATAAACCCCGGAATCGCTACAATCGGATTTCCATCTCCAATGGTTAATGATGCGAAAACCGATACTCCACCTGCTCAAGGAATTGGAAAGGCTCATGACAAATCGTTGAGCAACGCAGGGAAAATCCCGAAAGGATCTCCACCACCGGCGCTCAGAAAGTTTACGGAGGCCGCAAAAAAAATGAGCGTAAAAAAAAATGAGCAATCGTCGCCTCATGAGCCCGCCGCAGATTCATCGAATACAGCAACTGGCGCAGCCAGGAAACCGCCATCTCGTGGCAGTCATCATCCCGCTCTGAAAAGATTCTTCGATCAGCTTCCACAGGAGGGCGTGGTGGAAAATGCCATGCTCTCGGCGGGCAGCATTGCATCCACCTTTGGCGTAGGGGCGGCGTTGAATAACATTGCCCGGATTCACAGCAACCCGGCTGTCAAGGTTGCCGGTGCATTGTTCCCCATACCCGCCGCAATGGCCTCGGCATATGTCGAGAAAGGGATTCGCAAGACATTTGATGTGAAAAGCACAGAGTTTCAGTACTCTTGGCATAGTGCGATATCTCCTGCGGGCCTCATGGTCACGAATTACGCCTATGCCCTGTCAAAGCTCCCGAAATTTCCGCCTAACACGCCTGCCGGTATGGCTGCCACACTAACAGTAACCGCCCTAGGAGCTGGAATTGGGGGAGGTCTGGCCGAAACGGCAGCGCATTTGTCGAAGAAAAACGCTTCTTCCTCTGACCCCGCAACGTCGAAACCAGGCAATACACCTACGACATTTGAGCATGGCATAAGCAGGGCAAGCACTCAGATTCCGGCCGTATACCTGAACAAGGTGATTGCAACCAATGCTGCAGTCACCGGGGGGACTATTTCAAAAGGCTTGCTCCTGGCGCTTCCGGCAACGGTCGCAGTTCCCTACGTTCTCCGAAACGAAGTGGCTTCGAGGCTTACAGACAGTGTGAAACGTCAGTCATCCGGCCAAACATCGAACACGGACGCGCCTCGCGTATCCGGCAATTGAACAGCGCGATTTATGGGGTCGGACTCTGAGCCTTCCCCAGAATCAGGGCAAACGAATGGATAACGATGTACTTTCCGGGTGGTAGGCATTTGGGTCGAAAGCAGACGTAGCCGCCGTAATCGGCTTTTACCTGAATGAGGCGATGAACTCAGATACCCAACGGAAGACGGCCTCTGGCTGCTCCCGATGCGGCACGTGGCAGGTGTCCGCCATGAGTTCGATTCGGGACGGTCCGCCACATAGTTGCACAATCATCTCCGGATGGCGCGCGGAGCCATACTCATCGAACATGCCGTGTATAGCGAGCACCGGACATCTCACTTCCGCCAGGATATTGGCAAGAGACCACGAGGCAAACTCTGGGTCGAGCCACGTTTCGGTCCAGGCATCGAGAACCCACTTCGCCCTTTCTCCGTGATACTTGTTGAGTCGCTCGACCTGCTTGTCGTCCTTGAACTGCGGCCTCGCCGCCAAGATACCTTGTACGGTCCGTTCCTCCAGAAACGCTTGCACTGATTCAGTAATCAATGCCTCGCAGTCCGCAGCGTATTCGGCGGCGCAATTGACTGCCATGCCGCCCCCGACGCTGTGGCCGAAAGCGATGAATCTCCGGATACCAAGTTGCTCCCTGATGACAGGAAAATATGTTTTTGCTTCATCGGAGATGAAGCTCAGCGGCAACTTGTTCCTGCGTGCGTCAGACTTCCCAAACCCGAGCCGGTCATAAGCAATAACCTTGCGTCCCGTGGCTGCGCTCAGTTGGGCAGGAAAGTCGCGCCACAACTCGACGCAGCCCAAGGAGTCATGAAAGAGGACTATGGGCGCTTTCTCTTGAAGCAAGCGTGTATTGCATGAACTGCCCCAGGTTCGAGCGAAGATTCGTCCATGAGGATGTTCAACCAAAACGTCATTGGAAACGATGCCGGCAGCTTCGAGGTTGGTCATGTCGATTATTCTTTTGAATGACTTGGCGTTGACGAATTACGGTGACAGCCAAGTAGATTCTATGATTTAAAAAAGAAGAGCCGGAAGCAAATGATCTACCTGGCTACCCGATTAGGCATCGGTTTTCCTCAGTACGGTGACCACGCCGAGAATGAAACCCAAGCCAAGAATTACAGCCCAGAACCACTCCCAGAAAGCCCAGTGACCGGCCCAATGCAACTCAGTGATTTCACGCAGTAACTTGCCGAGAAGCGTACCGTTGATTCGCCAAATTCAATTGGCAATTCGCCTTTGCTGACCGAAAAATTCAGATGTTCAATCGACATGTTGTTTTACTAGTTTCAAGCGATGGCGAAGAGGAACATGATCGTAAGACCGGGAAGGCTTGCGAAAGAACCAGCCCAGGGGCGTATAGCCAAAGTGAGCAGAACCGCCGGGGCAAAGCAGACGCCTATGACGGCCAAAGAAAATACGATTCGAACGCTTTTGCCACAGTGAGGGCAGGTTTTAACTCTGTCAAAACGATTGATGGCACGAGAGAACACGCTAATGGGTTCATGGCAATGTGGGCATTTCATTGTTACTGCCTCACGGTTAAGTAGATTTGCGCGAAGCGCCAGAGTCGAGCGACATGTTGAGATAGCGCCTTCGCAGGACGACAAGCAAAGTGCAGATCAATGCCGCAGGGAGCCAGACCCAAATCAGTTCGGATTGAATTACCTCCAAGCCCCTCTCACTAAATATCCTCCGCAGGCTTAGCGGCGATACCTCGATTACTTGCCATGGCGAAAACAGCCGCTCCCCTGAAAACGGCCACCATAATGCAACTCCCTTCCCTCCGTTTGTAAACGTATCAAGAAGTCCGTGGGACGCAACGCTCATCGCAACAAATAGAAATGCCATTCGTCGTGTTGACTTCAGGTGCTTCGCAAAGCCTGCTGCCAAGAGTCCAATAATCAACGCGAACAAAAGAGAATGACTGGCGCCCCTGTGGCCAAACGTGTCGGCATATGCAACGTTAAATCGGAAGGCAATCACGTCAAGATCGGGGACGATAGACGCTGCGATGCCGACAGCAAGTAGGCGTCCGGATATCTTTCCTCGACCCATGCCTAGGCCGAAAGCAAGCGGTACAGCGGCGTGAGTAAAAATTGTCGGCATTTCGTTATCCTAACGTTCTCGTTGAGCGGGTGCCGAAGAGCATAGCGACGAGGGCACTCGGTAGCACAGCTGACGGGCGCTCCGCTCGAACGCATGGTTGGGCGTCATTTCGGAACTGCAGCGAGCAGATTCGCGTCACGCGCAAGCAGCCACTTTCCGTTTCGCTTTTGCAGAATAGTCAATGTGTGGCCAGCACGCTCGATCGAAGGAGCCCCAGCCGGTGGCGTTACCACCACGCGTAGCTTTGTTCGCATGAACGCCCACTCTCCAAGGATCTTGATTTCTTCGATGTCGCTGGAACCATCAATTTGCGGCGACTCATGGCTTGATTGAGCTCGAGCGGCGGCAGCGAAGTCGTCTTTGCGCATAACTTGACCGGGCAACAGGAATATCGCGTCATCAGTCATCAGCGATAGAATGGTGTCCACGTCACCGGTCTTCGTTGCAGCTATCCAAGTTGAAACGAGATCGCGAATTTCGCGTTCGTCATTCTGCACTGTGGTGCCGCTCATGACGCCCAACGCCGAGCTGACCGGCGCCAAGTTAGAACGTGTATCGGAAATCATAAGTTCAGTCTTAAATTAGGACGCGCCACCAAGAACCCGAATAGCGTAGTCGTAGTCTGCATGCTCTTTCGTGAGATACGTTTCGCTACAACTTTGGCAAAGCACCTCATGATAGATGGCGTGCCTTTTTATTAGGAAGTGCTTTGCTTCATTGTGAAGCCTAGCTTTAGAAGAAGCAGTATAAAACCTAAACTCTACTTCACTTGGCCAAGGTGAATTAAATACTTCCAGTATGTAAGAGCCGAATTTCGATTCCTTGTCCATATACGGCGCAATCTCAGTTCTAACTGATCGAAACGACCAGGCGCCATCGAACGACAGTTTTCCAATCTGCTCAGAATCACTCACAAAAAAATAGACAATGCATGCACTCTCAGAAAAGATCGCGGCGACATCTTCTACTGGATCTTGCCATTTCTTAAGCTCAATGGCCTTTGCATATGGTTTACCTCGCCGATTAAACATATTGAGTTCAATGAATAGAGTTTATTTGACGCTCCAGCAGTGCTGGTCAAGGGCTGCGCCATGGCAGCGGCAGATAAACGCTGTTGGACTGAACCGCCATCGCGGGCGGTGGTTATGGGGATTGTAAGCTGGAAGGAGACTGGTTTGGCAAGAAGAGGCGCTGATTCGGTTGCGCCGCAGCCAACCCTCCGGCTACCCGATTACACAAGGCCGTAAGACGCACCCCTTTAAAGGTAGTCAATTTACCCGTCCTTCTTTAATAACCCGAGCGGTAG
>CBINHE010000028.1:0-44630 GCA_966250375.1 uncultured Oxalobacteraceae bacterium | reverse complement strand
CGTTCTGGAAGCAGTCCGGCTTGCATATCTGATGTCATGGACTTACTGAATGCTCTAATAACCAATCCACTCTAGCAATTCGTCTTTTGCCGCACCTGTTCAAAGAAGCAGATGGCAGCGCTAGCAGCCACATTCAGCGATTCAATTGTCCCCAAATGCGGGATCGTTACCTGGTGCGTTGCAAGTGACAGCAAATTTTCATCAACGCCCTGCCCCTCGTGGCCAAATAGCCATGCCACCGGCCGATTCAAATCGAGGTCGTACACTCGCGCCGACGCATGAGAACTGGTTGCGAGCACAGGCACATTCGATGACTGTATCAGGGTGGCCAAATCCACGTTTTCAAATATTTGCAGAATGAAATGCGCCCCCATCCCGGCACGCAATACTTTTGGTGACCATGCGAATGCCGTACCAGAACTGCAAAAAACAGAATCGATCCCGGCCGCCGCCGCGCTACGCAGTATCGAGCCAAGATTGCCCGGGTCCTGCAACTTGTCGAGCAGAACGGCCGATTGGGTCAACGCTTCCGGCATCGGCGCTTGCGGGGTATCAATTACAAACAGCACATCAATGCCATTTTCGACTTGGCTAAGCGCGTGGTATAGCGCATCAGGCAGTACGATGCACTGCGTTGCACCTGCCTCACACCGTGCAAGAATCGGTACGACTTCATGGTGTGCCGCCGAAGTTTCACTCACCACACACAGCGGCGGCAACCCAATCTGCTGCAGATAGGCGTCGCACAAATGCACGCCGTCGAGCAAGGTGCGGCTGGCTTTGCGGCGGGCCTGTGAACTGGAGGCGAGATGCTTCAGCTCTTTGAAAAGCAGATTATCGCGCGATGAAATAGGCTTGAGGTTCATATTTGCTGGGTGTCTACCCGCACTTAACGCTGCTTATCAATCAGGACGCGCACTGGCGCGTACGATTTTCGATGCACGGGCGACACGCCATGAAGGCGCAAGCGCTCCAGATGCAAGGCTGTCGGATAACCCTTATGCTGATCGAAGGCGTAATGCGGATACTGCTCATGCAGAATAACAAGCACAGCATCGCGTGCAGTTTTGGCGAGAATCGATGCGGCTGAGATAGCCGGCACTTTGTCGTCGCCCTTGACGATGGCTTCGGAGCGAATCGACATTACCGGACATCGATTGCCATCGATCAGCGCCAGGCTGGGTTGCACTTTCAATCCTTCAACGGCGCGGCGCATTGCCAGCATCGTTGCCTGCAGAATGTTAAGTGAATCGATTTCGGCTTCCGAACATTCGGCAATCGACCATGCCAATGCATTCGTTTTGATCTGGATTGCAAGTGCGTCGCGACGCGCTTCAGTCAGTTTTTTGGAATCGCGCAGGCCAAGTATCGGCTTGGCGGGGTCCAATATTACGGCAGCGGCAAAAACCGGTCCCGCCAAGGGACCGCGGCCCGCTTCATCGACGCCACAAATGAGATCATCGTCGGAGCCGAAAAGAGACAAGTTCAAGTTGATTGCTTTCACCATACCTTATCCGTCGACTTCCCAATCAGGCGCAGTACCGCTTGCGCGCTCTCATGAGCGGTATTGCGCAACAATGCATGATGCATGTCGGTAAAGCGCTGACACAATACCTCACGATGGCGATCGTCATGCAACTGCTTCCATAGCGCATCAGCCAACGCTTGAGCTGTGGCGGCATGTTGCAATAACTCGGGAACGATAAATTCACGCGCCAGGATATTCGGCAAGCCGACCCACGGAAGATAACCCATGTGGCGCATTATTTCCCAAGATGCACGCATCATTTTGTACGCAATGACCATCGGCTTTTTGAATAGCGCGACTTCCAACGTGGCAGTACCCGATGCCACCAGTACCGCATCCGCCGCTGCCATCACCGCGTGAGATTGACCGTCGATTATCTGGATCGGCACGTCTTGCAAACCCGCTTGCGCAATAAGCTCGGTGAAATACCGACGCTGCTTTTCACCTGCCATCGGCGCCACGAACCGCATTGCAGGATCACGTTGCGCAAGCAGCTTCACCGCGCCGACAAAGGCGGTCGTGTTGTATTTCAGCTCGGACATACGACTACCCGGCATGACGGCAACCACAGGCGCATTCAGCGGCAAGCCGAGCGTATTGCGCGCCATCGCTATATCCGGCTCCATTGGAATGACTTCCGCCAAGGGGTGGCCAACGTAGGTAGCGGGAATGCCCGCATTGCGATAAATCTCTTCTTCGAATGGAAAGATCACCAGCATGTGCGAAACGGCACGCGCGATCTTCTTGATGCGCCCGCCGCGCCAAGCCCAGATCGACGGGCCGATAAAATGCATGGTCGGAATGCCGGCGCGCTTCAATTGCATTTCCAGACCGAGATTGAAATCGGGTGCGTCTACACCGATAAAGACTGCTGGCTTTTCAGTTAGCAATTGGTCGCGCAATGCAAGCTGGATGCCTTTGATCTCGCGGTAATGCGCCAACACTTCAAACAGGCCGCGCACCGAAAGTTTTTCCATCGGCCAGTCGCTAGTGAAGCCATGCTGTGCCATGTTCGGCCCGCCAATCCCATGCATGCCGGCATCCGGCAGTTGCGGACGCAGGCCTGATAACAGGCGGCTTGCAAGCAAATCGCCGGAAGCTTCCCCGGCGACCATCGCAATCGACACCTTATCGGACGATGCCACGAGTCGTATTCTCGAGAAATTCGCGCATGAGCCGCAGGCACTCTGCCGACTCCGGTGCCCCAGCTTCCTCCTGCGCCAGCGCCGCCTTGGCTTCATCTAGCGTCAGGCCGGACTTGTAGATCAATTTGTAGGCATTGCGGATGGCGCCGATCTGCTCGCGAGTGAAGCCGCGGCGCTTGATTCCTTCGATATTCACACCGTGCGCCGCGGCCGGATTGCCAGATAGCAGAATGAAAGGCGGAACGTCTTGTGTCAGACTGGTGCTCATGCCCACCATCGCATGCGGACCAATCTTGCAAAACTGGTGGACATTGGAAAAACCACCCATCACGACCCAGTCGCCGATATGGACATGTCCTGCCAGTTGCGCATTGTTGGAAAAAATGGTGTGGTTGCCCACTTGGCAATCGTGCGCCAAATGGACGTACGCCAAGATCCAGTTGTCGTTACCCAGTCTGGTTACCCCCTGATCCTGCACGGTGCCGAGATTAAACGTGCAAAATTCACGAATCAGGTTGCGATCGCCTATTTCAAGCCGCGTTGGTTCGCCGGCATATTTCTTGTCTTGCGGAGGCGCGCCAATCGAGGAAAACTGGAAAAACGTATTGTCGCAGCCTATCGTCGTTCGGCCATCAATCATGACATGCGGACCGATTTTCGTGCGCGCGCCAATCTTCACGTCAGGGCCGATGATCGAATAGGCGCCGACCGCGACGGAGCTATCCAGTTCTGCCTTCGGATCCACAATGGCAGTTGGGTGAATATTCGTCATTTTCAGCCCGCCGGGCGGCTCGCATCGCTAGCACTGCGCATCGTGCACATCAATTCCGCTTCGACCGCAAGTTGACCATCGACCGAAGCTGCTGCTTTATACTTCCAGATACCACGCGCGTTTCGCAGGATTTCCACATCCATTCTTAACTGGTCGCCCGGCTCTACCGGCCGCTTGAAACGGGCGCTATCGATGCCGACGAAATACACCACACTATTGTCGTCGGGCTTTTGACCCATGGTCAAAAAGGATAAAAGAGCGGCAGTTTGCGCCATCGCCTCGATCATCAAAACACCCGGCATCACCGGCTTGTGCGGGAAATGGCCGTTGAAAAACTCTTCGTTGATGGTCACATTTTTGATGGCGGTGATCGACTTGCCGGACTCCCAACTCAACACCCGGTCAACCAGCAACATCGGGTAACGATGCGGCAGATATTGCTTGATTTGGTGGATATCGAGAGTCTTCGTTTCGAGGGTGTTCATTATTACTTTTCCGTGAGCGATTTGATTGTTTTTTCCAGCTCGCGGATTTTCTCACGCATTGTCGCCAGATTGCGTACTATTGCCGCAGATTTTTCCCATTCAGCATTTTTCGCCAGCGGATAAAACCCGGTATATTGACCCGCTTCGGTTATCGAACGCGTGACCATGCTGCCGGACGAAATATGCACACGATCGGCGATCGTCAAGTGTCCCAGCACCATTGCTGCGCCGCCAAAGGTGCAGTATTTTCCAATTTTCGCGCTGCCGGCCACGCCGACACAACCGGCCATAGCAGTATGGGCGCCGATATGACAGTTGTGGCCGATCTGGATCTGATTATCGAGCTTGACGCCATCTTCAATGATGGTATCGGCCAAGGCGCCGCGATCGATGGTGGTATTGGCGCCGATTTCAACATCATCGCCGATGACCACTCTTCCCGTTTGCGGTATCTTGACCCACGCACCCGCCTCATTTGCGAACCCGAATCCATCTGCCCCGATCACAGCTCCGGAATGAATGATGCCTCGCTGGCCTATCTGGCAGCCAGCGTGGAATGTAACATTCGCAAAGATATGCGTTGCGGCCCCAAGCACCGCACCCCGGCCGATGAAGCTGCCGGCGTCGATTACACAATGGTCTCCGATGTCGGCATCCGCTTCCACCGTGCAATGCGGCCCGATACAGGCACTGGCCGACACTCTGGCGGAGGGGGCAACACTTGCGGCGGGATGAATACCCTGCTGCGGTGGAATTGCCTCTTGCTGTGCAAACAGCTGTGCCACACGCGCGAAATACGCATAGGGGTTCGCCGTGACAATACGCGTTCCCTTGTAGGTGTTACTGATGATCGCATCGTCGGCAGCCGACAAAATGATTGCTGCCGCCTGTGTTTGTGCTGCTTGTGTACGGAGCTTGGGATTGGAGAGAAACGTGATATGCGATGCGTTTGCGCCGTCCAATGGCGCAATGCCGATTACCTCGATGTTCTCATCGCCCATCAATTGGCCGCCCAAGCTTTCGACCAATTCTCGTAGCCGAGTGCCCATCGTGACCCTTTTTTAGTATTGGGGAAAAGAGTTAAGCGCAGCACCCTCCCCTCCCATTATAAAAATTGCGGGAAAGAGGGGAAAGAGTTAAGCGCAGCCTACTTTGTCCTCAACATTATAAAACTGCAGGAAAGGGTCAGGCGCAGCCAGACTCTTTCCCCGATATTTTTACAATTATTTGTTCAGCGCTTTGAGGATCTTATCCGTGATGTCGATCCGCGGACTGATATAGACGGCTTCCTGGAACACGATGTCATACTTTTCAGCTTCGGCGATCTGCCGGATGACCTTGTTGGTACGTTCAAGGACCGTAGCCAGTTCTTCATTGCGGCGCTGATTCAAATCCTCACGAAATTCGCGCTGCTTGCGCTGAAATTCCTTGTCTAGATCCGTCAAATCGCGCTGCCGCTTGGCGCGATCCGATTCAGAGAGGATCGCTGCATCTTTATCAAGCTTGTCTGACATTCCTTTGATGCGTGCGGCCAGATCCTGCAATTCTTTTTCACGCTTGGAAAATTCCTGTTCGATTTTTACCTGGGCCGCTTTTGCCGGCATGGCTTCTCGAAAGATTCGTTCTGTGTTGACAAAACCGATCTTGGCCTCTTGCGCCTGCACGTTTGCCAATACCAATAGCGACAACGCACAGAAAGCAGCGCACTTCGCAAAAACCGTTGATTTATTTAGAGACTTCAAGACTACTCTCCGTCATTCAGATTATTACTACTGTCAAATTACCACCATGTCACTACGTACTTAGAAGCCCGTGCCCAACTGGAACTGAAGGAGCTGCTTTCGATCTTCCGGCTTCGCGTTCAGCGGTGCGCCGTAACTCAGTTTCAAAGGACCTATCGGGGAAATCCAGCTTATCCCGACACCGGCGGAATATCTGAGCTCGCCCAAACGCATTTTCTCCCCTTCGGCAAATACATTGCCAGCATCGAAGAAGGTAAACCAACGCAAACTGCGATCGTTGCCCGATCCTGGGAAGGGAAATTGCAACTCGGCATTCGCAATCAAGCGCGATGCGCCACCAACGGCATCACCGGTAAATGGCCCGCCGGCCTGATCACCGGACGCCCTTGAGCGCGGCCCCAAGCTTGAAGAATCGTATCCACGCACTGAACCAATACCGCCCGCATAGAAATTTTTAAACACTGGATAAGGTTTGCCGCCGAACCCACGGCCATAATCGAATTCGCCATTTAAAGCCAAGGTGATCGTTCGGGAAAATGGTTTGAAATACTGATGCTGATAAACCGCACGGTAATAGCGCAAGTCGCCGACAGGCGCAAGATCGAAATTGGCCCGCTGGTAGCGACCTCTCGTAGGCGTCAACGCGCTGTCGCGACTGTCACGCTGCCAAGCCGCAGTCAGCGGGAAACTGGTGGTGGTGGCAGTAAGACCATCGCCAAAATTTTGCACATAGGTTTGATACAGCGTAGGACTGGTATTAATGGGGGGGGTGGTAGTCGCGTCCAAAAAGGTTTCCACCTTGGTATGCTCGGCACCGACCCCAAAAAATATCGTATCCATTTCCGAGAACGGTACACCGAATCGGATATTGCCGCCCGTCGTCTGCACTCTGTAATCACCGGTATTGATTAGCGGCGGACGCGTGGTCCGCAAGAACAGCTCATAACTGCGACTGATCCCATCATCGGTGAAATAAGGATTGGTTTGCGATACCGCAATAGTACGATTCAGCTTGCTGGTATTGACATCAATCCCAAGTGTATTGCCGCTTCCGAAGGCATTCGCTTGCTGGATCGAGCCCGTAATCGTCAGTTTTTCACTGCTGGAAAAGCCGGCGCCCAGCATGATGTTTCCCGTGGGTTTCTCAACCACTGACACATTCACATCCACTTGATCGTTACTGCCTGGCACCTCAGGCGTCTCAATATTGACTTCTGTAAAGTACCCCAAGCGATCAACACGATCTCGAGAGAGCTTGATTTTCTCGCCGTCGTACCACGAATCTTCAAATTGCCGGAATTCGCGGCGGATCACTTCATCGCGCGTTTTGGTATTACCGGCGATGCTCATACGCCGTACATACACGCGCTTGCCCGGATCAATCAATACGGTAAATGCCACCTCTTTCTTTTCGCGATTGATCTCAGGGTTGGCATTCACGTTGGCAAATGCATATCCAAAATTACCCAATCGCTCGGAAATTCTCTTAACGCTTTCGGCCAGTTTATCGCCGGAATAGACATCACCTCTATTCAATTGGACAAGCGATTTCAGTTCTGCTTCACGGCCAAACGTTTCGCCTTCCAGCTTGACGCCGGAAACCGTATATTTTTCGCCTTCGCTGATATTGATCGTAATATAGATATCTTTTTTATCCGGAGTAATCGATACCTGCGTCGACTCCACCTGCATCTCGATATAACCGTGATTCAGGTAAAACGACTTCAATGCTTCGATATCGCCGGTCAGTTTTTGCTTCGAGTATTGATCTGCCTTTGTGTACCAAGTGAACCACCCCGGCGTTCGCAAATTCAATAATGCGAGCAGTTCGCTATCAGAAAACGCCTTATTACCGACAATGCTGATCTGCTTGATGCGCGATACATCGCCTTCATCCACGGCAAAAGTGACATTGACGCGATTGCGCTCGATTGGCGTGACCGTCGTTGTAATTTTCACGCCGTACAAACCGCGCGAAAGATATTGTCGCTTCAGTTCTTGCTCTGCCCGGTCGACCAGCGCTTTATCAAAAATACGGGATTCACCCAAGCCAATATCTTTCAAGGCTTTGGTAAGCTGATCCTTATCGAATTCCTTGATGCCGGAGAAGTCAACGCCCGCAATGGCAGGACGCTCTTCAACCAGAACCACCAGCACGTCACCTTCGACTTCAATTCGCACGTCCTTGAAAAAGCCGGTTGCATACAACGCTTTGATCGCTGCTGCGCCTTTTTCATCCGTATAAATCTCCCCGACACGTACTGGCAAATAGTTAAATACGGTTCCAGCTTCGGTACGTTGAATACCTTCAACGCGAATATCTTTCACCTTGAAAGGCTCCACTGCCCATGCATGGCTGGAACACAACGCGAATGCGGCAATAGCGATGAGACGACGAGGAAAAACTGGCAGAGAGAAACGCTTGGAGTGTAATTTCATTGGTTGTTGTTAATAAATATTCTTATCAGACGTTTCTCGCGTGGTAAGCCAAGGCTGGGAAAACTCAGGAAATGAGCCGGATGATGTCATTGAAAACTGCAACGATCATCAATGTCATTAGGATGCCAAGACCTGCGCGTTGAGCAATCTCACCGAAACGTTCGGGGACCGGGCGTCCGGTTAAAACTTCCAGCGAATAATACAACAAAAGGCCCCCATCCAAAACCGGGATAGGGAGCAGATTCATTACGCCAAGGCTAATGCTGATGAAAGCAATGAAGCTGAGATAGCTGATGGCACCGATGCGCGCTGTTTGCCCTGCATAATCCGCAATCGTGATCGGACCGGTAATGTTCTTCAAGGAAACTTCACCGATGACCATTTTACCAATCATTTTTAACGTCAAAACACTCGTGTCCCAGGTTTTCTGCACTGCCTTCACAAATGCCTTCAGAGGCGGGTCACTCGCTATCGTCATCTCTGGCATCAACGGGACGACAACACCGATTTTGCCAACGGCTTGGCCATCCTGCGTTTGTGTGTCGGGAGTGATCACGATATTGAATTTCTGCCCGTCACGCACCCCACTCATGCGTAGCATTTTTCCGGCAGAGGCGCGCACCAGCTCCACCAGCGACAGGCCATCATTAACTGGAGCGCCATTGATCTCGTATATCAGGTCACCTTCTTGCAGGCCGGCGCGCATGGCTGCGCCGTCAGGCACGATTTTTCCGAGTATCGCCTTGGGGCGCGCCAAATCGATTCCCAACTTATCCAGGAAATCGCCTTCCAGATCCTTTGCGGACAAGCCATCCAGGGAAAGCGTAATCGTATCGAGCAGTTTGCCGTCAGGTATTGCTGGATCGGGGCGCTGAACGTCAAGTCTGGCGGGCGTCTTTTCTATCGCCAGTTGAATGAGTTTCCAACGTAAATCGGACCAGATGCGGATCGGCTCTCCATTGACGGCAGCAATCAATTCACCGCCGCGCAACCCCGCCTGAAAGGCCGCGGATTGCGCTGGCACTGCTCGTAATTTCGGGATCGGCTCTGGAATGCCATTGACATACAATCCGGCAAATACCGCGATCGCCAGTAAGAAATTTGCGAGCGGGCCGGCAGCAACGATGGCAATGCGCTTCCAAACAGATTGCCGTGTAAATTCGCGCATCATCTCGTCTGGAGCAAGATCCTTCAGATCCTGCTCACGCGCATCGAGCATTTTCACGTAACCGCCGAGTGGCAGAACCGAAATCGCCCATTCAGTCTGATCACGACCAATGCGCTTGGAAAATATGACCTTTCCCATGCCAACCGAAAAACGCAATACCTTGACGCCGCACCAGCGCGCCACCAAATAATGACCAAGTTCGTGCACCACGACGAGCGTACCGAGTACAACGGCGAATGCAATGACGGTCTGCAGCAGAATCATGATTTAATCAAGGAATAGGCAAGGTCGCGGGCGCGGCGGTCCTGCGCCATCAAAGCGTCAATATCGGTAACCACGCCATTGGGCAATTTATCCATTACTTTAGCAATCATTTGATCGATTTCGCGGAAGCCGATTCGCCGGTTCAAGAACGCGTCAACAGCGACCTCGTTGGCGGCATTCAGTATCGCCGGTGCTGTGCCACTGGCCTGTAACGCATCATACGCGAGCTTCAGGCATGGAAAACGGCTAAAGTCCGGACGTTCAAACGCCAACCTCCCCACTTGAGCCAAATCGACAGGCGCTACGCCTGACGCCATGCGTGCAGGATAGGCTAATGCATGCGCGATTGGTGTGCGCATGTCGGGATTGCCCAATTGTGCCAAGACCGAACCATCAACGTACGCCACCATCGAGTGAATCACGCTTTGCGGATGGATCACCACCTCGATTTGACTGGCAGCAGCGCCGAATAGCCAATGCGCCTCGATCACTTCCAAGCCTTTGTTCATCATGGTCGCTGAATCGACCGAAATTTTGCGCCCCATTACCCAATTGGGATGGGCTACCGCCTCATCCGGCGTAACGGTATCCAGGGTATCGACTGCACGCGTCAGAAATGGTCCGCCGGAAGCCGTAAGCAGGATCTTTGCGACCCCATGAGCTATGGGAGATCGCTGATAGGCTGGTGGCAAGCACTGAAAAATCGCGTTATGCTCACTGTCAATCGGCAATAAAGTCGCACCGTTGCCGGCTACCGCATCCATGAACAACTGGCCGGACATTACCAATGCTTCCTTGTTCGCCAACAGCACCTTCTTGCCAGCACAAGCCGCCGCCAAAGTCGGGGCCAATCCCGCTGCCCCGACGATTGCCGCCATGACAGTATCGCATCCGGGTGCGCTGGCAATCGCACATAGCGCGGCTTCGCCAAACTCGACTTCGGTTTTCAGTTTTTTTTCGCGAAGAATACGGGTCAATTTCTGCGCCGCGTCGGCGGAGCCCACGACCGCGACCTTCGGATGAAACTTCTCGCACTGCGCTGCGAGTTCCTCGACGCGATTTTGCGCAGACAGTGCATAGACGGCGTAATGTTCAGGATGACACGACAGTACATCCAAGGTGGAGACGCCAATCGAGCCAGTTGCGCCGAGAATCGTAATGTTTTGCATGTCGCGCATTCTGCTCTTACAAGAACTTACAAGAAGGAATCCAGAAGAACCGCCAACGGCAGCGTCGGTATCAACGCATCTATGCGGTCGAGGACACCGCCGTGGCCTGGCAACAAATTACTGCTGTCTTTCATGCCGGCTCGGCGCTTGAGTTGCGACTCGAATAAATCGCCCACGACACTGGCGACAACCATCAGGGTCATCGCCACCACAAACCACAACCATCCCACCCTAGCTTGAAGTTTGACGGGAAACGTATCGCCCAGCATTGGAATTGCCGTTGTCGCAGCAGCCAATATCAACACCGCAAACCAGCCTCCGACCGCACCCTCCCATGATTTACCCGGTGAAATTGACGGCGCAAGCTTGTGCTTCCCAAATGCCTTGCCGGCAAAGTAAGCACCAATGTCAGCAACCCACACGATGGCCATCACGGAAAAAAGATAGAGCGCAGAATGCTTGAACAGAGCCAGCATCGCGACAAAGCATCCTAGAATGGCAACGCCATAAATCCCCGTTAAAAGACGATTCCCAACGCTATCCAGCGGCGGCAAACCGACTCCCAGCGATGGGCCGAGGCGAATTACCCAGAGGGCTACACAGACGGCGAAGAGCGCCAAGGCACTCAAAAATGCTCCGCCAAATGCTAGGAAAATAAAGGCGGCAGTCCAGATAGTCGCGCCAATAATCGGATGCTTGCTATTGAATAAGCGAAAACTTTCCCATGCTGCTGCCGCAAAGAAAGCCGCGGCAGCGATTACAACAACCGGAAACGAATTAGAGACCAAAAGCACGAGCAAAATCGCAAGCAATACCAACGCTGTAATCACTCGCGTTTTAAGCATCAGGACGCCTTCTTTTGCTCGACTGACACTTGTGCGCTGGTGCGCCCGAAACGGCGCTCTCGTTGCTGGTATGAAGAAATGGCTGCGTCCAATGCTGCTGCATCGAAATCGGGCCAATAAGTATCGGTGAAATAAAGCTCGGAATACGCAAGCTGCCAAAGAAGAAAATTGGAAATGCGTTCTTCACCACCGGTGCGGATAAAGAGATCGGGTTCAGGAGCATAAGCCATTGCCAAATAAGTCGCCAATTGTTCTTCCGAAAAGTCCCTCGCCTCCGGATAGGCGACAACCATCTTGCCAACTGCCTGCATGATGTCCCAGCGACCGCCGTAATTCAAGCAAATGGTGACTGTCAGACGGGTGTTGTTGGCGGTCCTGCGTTCCGCATCAGCGATCATTTGCTGTAATTTTTCATCGAACCGCGTCAACTCGCCCACGACTTTGAGGCGGATGCCATTGGCGTGCATTTTCGCGACTTCACGCTCGAGCGCGGTCATAAAAAGGCGCATCAAAACCGATACCTCGTCCGCCGGACGCCGCCAATTTTCGGAACTGAAAGCGAACAACGTCAAATATTCGACCCCGCGCTCGACGCATGCTTCCACGATGCCGTGCACAGCATCGACACCTTTAACGTGACCGGCCACGCGAGGTAAAAAGCGCTTGGTCGCCCAGCGGCCATTACCGTCCATGATCATCGCGATATGGCGTGGCACCGTCGACATTTCAGGTACCGCTTGAGTTGAACTCGGATGCTTCATAGGGAAGACAAATGGCAAAAGTGAACAGTTCGAAAAAGCATAATAGCGACTATACGGTCAGGATCTCTTTTTCTTTATCCGCGACAATCTTGTCCACCTCCGCAACAAACTTGTCGGTCAGCTTTTGCACTTCATCCTGTGCGCGGCGCTCATCGTCTTCCGAACATGCTTTATCTTTCAGTAGCTTCTTCAGCGCTTCGTTGCCGTCGCGGCGGATGTTGCGAATCGCGATTTTGGCATCTTCCGCCTCGCTCTTGACGAGCTTGACCATTTCCTTGCGGCGCTCTTCAGTCAAAGGCGGCGTAGGCACGCGAATCATGTCGCCTTGTGTGGAAGGATTCAAACCGAGGTCGGATTCACGAATCGCTTTTTCGACCACAGCGATCATTTTCTTTTCCCAAGGCTGCACACCAATCGTGCGCGCATCAATCAAGGTCACATTGGCGACCTGCGTGAGATTGGTCGGGCTGCCATAGTAGTCGACCATCACATGATCGAGAATGCCGGTATGCGCACGACCAGTGCGAACCTTGGCTAGGTCCGCTTTCAATGTTTCGATCGACTTCTGCATTTTCTGCTCGGCGTTTTTCTTGACATCAACAACTGCCATGTTTTTCTCCTCTTCTACAACGAGTAATGCCTGAATTTATACGTGAACCAGTGTACCTTCGTCTTCACCCAAAATCACGCGCGTCAATGCGCCCGGTTTGACGATGGAAAATACTTTGATCGGCAATTTCTGATCACGGCACAACGCGAAAGCGGTCGCATCCATCACTTGCAAATGTTTGGAAATAGCCTCGTCAAATGAAATGCTTGAATACAGCGTCGCTTCCAGATCCTTCTTTGGATCGGCGCTGTACACGCCATCCACCTTGGTAGCTTTCAATACGATCTCCGCGCCGATTTCCGAACCGCGCAATGCGGCAGCGGTATCGGTGGTGAAGAATGGATTGCCGGTGCCGGCCGCAAAAATGACGATCTTGCCTTCTTCTAGATATTGCAGCGCTTTGGGACGAACGTAAGGCTCAACCACCTGTTCAATGCTGATTGCCGACATGACGCGAGCAATGATGCCAACTTGGCGCATCGCGTCTGCCAATGCGAGCGAATTCATCACGGTCGCCAGCATCCCCATGTAGTCGGCGGTTGCCCGATCCATTCCCTGTGCACCCGGCGCTACACCGCGAAAGATATTGCCACCGCCAATCACGATTGCCAGTTCGACGCCCAACGCTGCCACCTCGGATACATCCGTCACCATGCGCTCGATCGTCGCGCGGTTGATGCCGTAAGAATCATCACCCATCAAGGCTTCGCCGGAGAGTTTGAGGAGAACGCGCTTGTACGCTGGCTTGGTCATGAACTGGGCTCCTTGTGATTATCCGGTTGTTGCTGAAGAATGGTATTGCCTGGTACTGATTTTATCCGCACTGCCACTATTCCGGCACGAGTTGGATCACATCCTGTTTTTCAAGTGATCGAGGTTATCGAATCACTAAAAAAACGGGCCTTTCGGCCCGCTCTTTTCGCTTACGCCTGTTTGGCTGCAGCGACTTGCGCAGCAACTTCTGCAGCAAAGTCATCCTGTTTTTTCTCGATGCCCTCACCAACAATAAACATTGTGAACGATTTCACGCTCGTATTTGCTGCCTTGAGCATTTGCTCGACCGTTTGCTTGTCGTTTTTCACGAAAGGCTGGTTGAACAAGGAAACTTCTTTCAAAAATTTCTGAACCGTACCCTCGACCATTTTGGCCACGATGTCAGCCGGCTTGCCGGATTCTGCTGCTTTCTGCGATGCAATCGAACGCTCTTTTTCGATCAAATCAGCCGGCACTTCCTCAGAAGACAATGACACCGGCTTCATCGCAGCAATATGCATTGCAACGTCCTTGCCTACTTGCTCGTCGGCGCCATCGAATTCGACCATCACGCCGATACGTGTTCCGTGCAGATAGGAGGTTAATTTGCCGTTCGTTTCAAAACGTTTAAAGCGACGAATCGACATGTTTTCACCAATTTTGCCAACCAGAGCGGCGCGAACTTCCTCAACCGTTTTCCCGTCCAGCGGCAGCGCTGCCAATGCAGCGACGTCAGCCGGATTTTTTTCGGCGACCAGTTTGGCGCAGGCATTGGCTAGCGTGAGGAAATCATCATTTTTTGTAACGAAGTCGGTTTCGCAATTGACTTCGATCAGGGCTCCGACGCCACCGGAAATATAGGCTGCGACGACGCCTTCGGCTGTAATACGGGAGGCCGCCTTGGAAGCCTTGCTACCCAATTTGACGCGCAAAATCTCTTCGGCCTTTTCCAAGTCGCCGTCGGCTTCGGTCAATGCCTTTTTGCATTCCATCATCGGCGCGTCAGTCTTCGCGCGCAGTTCGCCTACCATCGCTGCAGTAATTGCCGCCATTTTATTCTCTCCTTCCAGTTGGGGACAGAAGGGACCCAACCAAATTATCGCTTCGCCTGTGCGGCCCGCGCTGTCCCGCAATTCATAAAATTGACGCCTTGTCGGACGCCATCATTCAAAATATGTTCAAAATTCGCTCGAAAAAAAGGGGCGAACCGCTGTTGCCCCATTTTTTCCGAACCTCTGAAGCTTGACACGTCAGAGGCCGAGGCTTACGCCTGCTCGCTGACCTCGACGAACTCGTCAGACGCACCTTTGATAGCTTCAACTACGTCATTCATGGCGTTTGCACGACCTTCCAGGATGGCATCGGCTACACCGCGCGCATACAGCGTGATTGCCTTGGAGGAGTCATCATTACCGGGGATGACATAAGTCACGCCTTCAGGTGAATGGTTGGTATCAACCACGCCGATAACCGGAATGCCGAGCTTGGCAGCTTCGGTAATCGTGCCTTTGTGATAGCCGACGTCGACCACGAAAATTGCGTCTGGAACGCCGCCCATATCCTTGATGCCGCCAATGGATTTTTGCAGCTTGATCATTTCGCGTTGGAACATCAACGCCTCTTTTTTGCTCAGATTCTCAACCGAACCGTCTGCAATCGACGCCTCCATGTCTTTCAGACGCTTGATCGAAGTTTTGATGGTTTTGAAGTTGGTCAACATACCGCCCAGCCAGCGTTGGTCGACATACGGCATGCCTGCGCGTTGCGCCTCAGTTGCCATGATTTCGCGTGCCTGACGCTTGGTACCAACCATCAGGATGGTGCCACGATTGGATGCCAATTGGCGGATGTACTTCATCGCCTCTTGGTACATGCCCAAGGTTTTTTCCAGATTGACGATATGAATTTTGTTGCGATGGCCAAAGATGAACGGGGCCATTTTAGGATTCCAGAAGCGGGTTTGGTGACCAAAATGGACACCAGCTTCCAGCATTTCACGCATAGTAACGGACATAATATCTCCAGGGTTAGGTCTGGAATTCGCTCAGTTACCCGAATCAAGATTGATTCGGGCACCCTTTTCGAACGGATTCGCGATTTACATAAAGTTTCACTTGAAAGTTGTTTCAAGCTAACCCAAGATTCTAACCCAAAATCAGGAATTCTTTCAAGCTCGTCATCAAGTTTAGGGCGAGCGCATGTTAAACCGCTCGTCTATAATTTGATTTCTATTTTACTTACGCTGGCCTTCAGCAATTTCCGGTTCCCTATGTCTTCTATTTCCATCAAATCCGCAGACGATATCAAAGGCATGCGCATTGCCGGCAAATTGGCCGCCGAAGTGCTCGACTTCATCGCACCCCATGTCAAGGCAGGCATTACCACCGGCGAACTTGACCGCCTTTGCCATGAGTACATGGTTAATGTCCAGAATACAATTCCCGCGCCCCTAAACTACTGCCCCCCCGGTTACACTCCTTATCCGAAAGCAATTTGCACGTCGGTCAACGATGTTGTGTGCCATGGCATTCCGGGCGACAAAATGCTAAAGAACGGCGACGCTGTCAATTTGGATATTACCGTCATCAAAGATGGTTATCATGGCGATACCAGCCGCATGTTTTTTGTCGGCGAACCGTCCATCCTTGCCAAGAGACTGGCTGAAATCACGTTCGAATGCATGTGGCTCGGCATTTCGAAAATCAAACCGGGTGCACACTTGGGCGATATTGGTTTCGTGATCCAGCAACATGCAGAAAAGGCCGGCTACAGCGTAGTCCGTGAATTTTGCGGCCATGGCATTGGCAAGGTGTTCCACGAAGAGCCGCAGGTTTTGCATTACGGTCGCCCAGGCACTCTGGAAAAACTCTCCCCAGGCATGATTTTTACCGTCGAGCCGATGATTAATGCCGGAAAGCGCGAAATTCGCGAAATGGGTGACGGCTGGACCATCAAGACCAAAGATAGAAGTCTTTCCGCGCAGTGGGAACATACGGTGCTGGTTACCGAAACAGGCTATGAAGTATTGACGGTCTCTCCCGGCATGCCCGCTCCACCTGCATTCATTCAGCCAAGTCATCCCGTCGAAGCGTAACGATGGCGTCTCTTGCGCTGAGGCTCAAAGAGCAACTGAAAGCAGAGCGGCAACAGGTAATCGCTGCATTTGAAGCAGATTGCAAGCCCGAAAAAATCCTCGCAAAATTAAGGCAGAGTGTCGATGCCGCGCTGACACAGGCGTGGCAAGCCTTTAGGCTGCCGTCCAGCGCCGCGCTGGTCGCGGTAGGTGGTTATGGCAGAGGCGAATTGTTCCCGCATTCCGACGTCGATGTATTGATTCTGCTGGAGGCGGCGCCTGATGCTGGCATGCAGGCCAAGCTCGAAGAACTGGTCCAGCTATTTTGGGATATCGGCCTCGAAATCGGTCACAGTATTCGCACCATTGATGAATGTCTGAGCGAAGCAGCGGCCGACATTACCGTGCAAACCTGTCTACTGGAAGCGCGGCTCGTAACCGGCAGCCGCAAGCTTTTCTTATTTTTACAGGACCGGTGCAAAGCGGCAATGGACCCGCAAGCCTTTTTCCAAGCCAAAACGCTGGAAATGCGACAACGGCATGTGAAATATGAAGACACCCCCTACAGCCTTGAACCCAATTGCAAGGAAAGTCCGGGAGGGTTGCGCGATTTGCAGGTCATTTTGTGGGTGGCCAAGGCAGCGGGTTTGGGTGACTCGTGGCGCAAACTGGCGGACCGCGGCTTGATTACCACGACAGAAGCGCGTCAGCTTACCCAAAAAGAACGCGCATTCAAGAATATTCGGATTCGCTTGCATATCCATGCCAAGCGGCGCGAGGATCGCTTGGTGTTTGACGTGCAGACGCCTATTGCGGAAACATTCGGTTTCAAGACTACTGAAACGCGCCGCGCCAGTGAATACCTGATGCAGCATTATTACTGGGGCGCCAAGGCGGTCACACAGCTCAATACGATTTTGCTGCAGAACATCGAGGCGCAACTTTTCCCGCAACCAGGTTCACCGCAAAAAATCAACGAACACTTTAACGAAATCAACGGCTTGATCGACATCGCTTCTGATGACACCTTTGAATCTACGCCATCGACGATGCTGGAAGTATTCCTATTGAAGGCGCAACATACGGAATTAAAGGGCATGACAGCGCGCACCTTGCGTGCGCTATGGCATGCCCGTTTCAAGATTGACAAAAATTTCCGCACGGATCCCGCTAATCGTGCACTGTTTTTGCAGATCATCAAGGCGCCGCAAGGCATTACACATGCATTACGCGGCATGAATCAGACCAGCATTCTCGGTCGATATCTGCCTAATTTTCGCCACATCATTGGACAGATGCAGCATGATCTGTTTCACGTCTACACCGTTGATCAGCACATCCTGATGGTGGTGCGCAACGTACGTCGCTTCACGATGACGGAACATGCACATGAATATCCGTTTTGCAGTCAGCTGATGGCAAATTTTTCGAAACATTGGCTACTGTACATAGCAGCGCTGTTTCACGATATTGCCAAAGGGCGTGGCGGCGATCACTCCAAACTGGGCATGGCTGACGCACGCCGATTTTGCCGCGAACATGGCCTGTCCAAGGAGGACACAAAGCTGGTTGTTTTCTTGGTCGAACATCATTTGACGATGTCGCATGTTGCACAGAAAAACGACTTGTCCGATATGGATGTGATTCGTTCATTTGCGCATCTTGTAAAAGATGAACGGCATCTCACTGCGCTATATTTGTTAACCGTGGCGGATATCCGTGGCACCAGCCCTAAAGTCTGGAATGCATGGAAAGGCAAACTGCTGGAAGACTTATATCGAATGACGCTGCGGGTGTTGGGCGGCGAAACGCCCTCGGCCGATCATGAGTTGAAAAATCGCCAGGATGAAGCGATCAAGACCTTGCGCCTCTATGGTTTGACGGAAAATGCACATGAGCGGCTTTGGCGGCAGCTTGACGTTGCATATTTCCTGCGTCATGACGCGTCCGATATTGCCTGGCAGACGCGTACGTTGTCCAACAAGGTCGATAGCGATAGTCCGGTCGTCAAATGCCGGCTGGCACCGATTGGTGAAGGTCTGCAAGTGACGGTGTACACCAAAGACCAGCCCGATTTATTCGCACGCATCTGCAGCTATTTCGACCGCAAGAATTTCAGTATTCTTGATGCGAAAATTCATACCACCAAGCATGGTTATGCATTGGATACCTTCTTGGTCACGGAGCCGACATTCGCAAACAGCTACCGCGACATCATCAACCTGATCGAACACGAGTTGACCCAGCTCCTTCATTCGCAAGATGCGTTGCCGCCCCCCCGCAAGGGGCGGTTATCCCGACTGTCGCGGACTTTTCCGATCACACCGACCGTTGATCTGCGGCCCGATGAACGCGGCCAATATTATTTGCTGTCCCTGTCCGCCAACGACCGCAACGGCCTGCTGTATTCGATTGCCAACGTGCTGGCCAAATACAAAGTCAATTTACATACGGCAAAGATCATGACGTTGGGCGAGCGGGTCGAAGACGTATTTCTGGTCGACGGTCCGGTATTGAACAACGCCCGCAGTCAGATCCAGCTTGAGACGGATTTGCTGGAAGCGCTTCATGTCTGAGTCAATTACGCACCACGTAATGCTGCTTTAATGGACTTCAATGAAAAAATTGTCCGTTTGGGGTAGCGTTGCCGAAATACAAAGCAAGGCGTCCTGAGCGCCGTGCGGCGAGCCACACGAGCGAGGGACAACGCGCCCAGCAGTGCAGCTCACATGAATAATTATTTATCGAAAATCCTTAATATGACCGAACCTCTTCGCCTTTCCAAACGTATGTCTGAACTTGGCTTGTGCTCGCGGCGCGAAGCCGATGAGTGGATCGAGCGAGGTTGGGTGCGCGTTGATGGTGCTGTCGTGGCAGAACTAGGCAGCAAGGTCTTGCCGACTCAGCGCATCACGGTAGAACGCCAAGCCAGTGCACAGCAAGCGCGGCGCGTCACGATTCTAATCAACAAGCCAATGGGGTATGTCAGCGGCCAAGCCGAAGACGGCTATCAGCCTGCGGTCGTGCTCGTTAATGCCGAGAGCCGGTGGAACGAGGACAAGGCTGCGATGCAGTTCCACCCGAGCCAGTTGCGCAGCCTTGTGCCGGCTGGAAGACTTGATATCGACTCCGTAGGCCTTTTGGTGCTGACACAAGACGGACGCATAGCCAAACAATTGATCGGGCAAGACACTGCTGTGGAAAAGGAATACTTGGTTCGCGTCCAATATACGAAGCCCGGCAAACTGCCCGATGCCGAATTGAAGCGACTCAACCACGGCTTGTCGCTGGATGGCAAAAAGCTGTTGCCGGCAAAAGTGCGCTGGCAAAATGGCGATCAATTGAGCTTTGTTTTACGCGAAGGAAAGAAGCGCCAGATTAGACGAATGTGTGAAGCTGTCGACCTCAAGGTTTTAGGCCTCAAACGTGTTCGGATCGGCCGCATCACACTAGGGGATTTGCCTACCGGACAATGGCGCTACCTGCGTCCAGACGAACAATTTTAATCAGTCGTCATCACCGGCATCCAGTCCGGGAAACAGCACGTCCACAAAACCAAAGCGTGAAAAATCCTTGATCCGCATTGGATAAAGGATACCCGCTAGATGATCGCATTCATGCTGCACTACGCGCGCATGGAATCCTTCCACATCGCGACTGATCAGATTGCCGTATTGATCCAGTCCTTCGTAATGCAATCGGGTCCAGCGCGGCACCATGCCACGCAGGCCGGGTACCGAAAGGCATCCTTCCCAATCTTCTTCCATTTCCTCCGCAAGGGGCTTTACGACAGGATTGATCAATACCGTTTCCGGAATCGCGGGCGCATCCGGGTAACGGGCGTTGTGCTTGAAACCGAAGATAAGGATTTGCAAATCCTCGCCGATTTGCGGCGCCGCCAATCCCGCGCCATTGGCGGCACGCATCGTATCGAACATATCTTGGATTAACGTGTCCAGTTCAGGCGTGCCGAGTTGCATTACCGGCTGCGCTTGACGCAAGAGCCGGGGGTCGCCCATTTTAAGAATGTCTCGTATGCTCATGATTTTTCTTTAAAGGCCCTTACCATCGTGTCGGCGAAGATATTCTGAAAGTTCCTTGCCGGTTTCCGGATGTTTTAACCCCATCGCAAGCGTCGCTTTCAGGTATCCCAATTTAGATCCGCAATCATAACGCTGCCCGGCATATCGATATGCCAGCACGCGCTCCGATTTCATCAATGCGGCGATGCCGTCGGTCAGTTGAATTTCACCGCCTGCGCCCTTGCCGAGGCCCTCTAGGCAATCGAAGATTTTATTGCTCAGCACGTATCGCCCCACGACCGCCAGCGTCGATGGGGCGCTCTCTGGCGAGGGCTTTTCCACGATGCTGTTGACGCTTTCCAGATTGGGCTGAAAGGGCGACACACTGACAATGCCATATTGCCGGGTATCGATGCGCGGAACATCCTGCACTGCCAGCATGCTAGCACCCTCTTTGGAAAATATTTCAGTCATCTGCGCCATGACGGGAAGCTGGCCGGACTCTACATCCATGAAATCATCTGCCAGTAACACCGCAAATGGTTCGTTGCCGATCACAGGACGTGCACACAACACTGCATGTCCCAAGCCCAACGGCAATGATTGGCGAATATAAATGCAGGTAACGTGCTTCGGAATAACGTTTTGGATAACCTCAAGTAACGCAGTCTTTTGCGCGGCCTCGAGTTCCGCCTCTAGTTCGTATGCTTTATCGAAATGATCTTCAATGGCGCGCTTATTGCGCCCAGTAATGAAAACCATTTCCGTAATACCCGCTGCTACTGCTTCTTCAACTGCATATTGAATTAACGGTTTATCAACTACCGGAAGCATTTCTTTCGGTTGCGCTTTGGTTGCCGGCAAAAATCGGCTACCCAAACCTGCGACCGGGAACACTGCTTTTCTAATCTTTGTCATTTTTGATCCAGCAATTGAAGTAACCCTGCCTCGTCGAGAATCGGGATATCAAGCTCCTGCGCCTTTGCCAGTTTACTGCCCGCATCCTCGCCTGCAACGACATAACTGGTCTTTTTAGAGACCGAGCCAGCAACTTTGCCGCCAGCAGCTTCGATCATTTCCGCTGCCTTATCCCGGGTAAGCACAGGCAGGGTTCCGGTAAGAACGAAGGTTTTTCCCAACAAAGGCTTCGGCGCGCTTTCGGATGCACTCTCAGACCAGCTTATACCCGCCGCGCGCAGTTGCTCAATTAATTCAATGTTGAGCGGATCAGAAAAAAACGCCCTGATCGAACGTGCGACAACAGGGCCGACATCCGCCACTTCGAGCAATTGCTCTTCAGATGCGTGCATCAGTCCATCGAGGCTGCCGAAATGACGCGCAAATTCCTTTGCCGTTGCCTCGCCGACATGGCGAATGCCGAGCGCATAAATGAAACGTGGCAACGTGGTCGACTTCGATTTTTCCAGAGCATTAAGAACATTTTGCGCCGACTTATCCGCCATCCGATTCAGAGCAGCAAGTGAAGTGAATCCCAGTTTATACAGGTCTGCAGCAGTCGTAATCACGTGCTTGTCGACCAGTTGCTCAACCAGTTGATCGCCGAGGCCTTCAATATCCATCGCTCTGCGTGATACAAAATGCAGCAAGCCGCCCTTGCGCTGCGCCGCGCATTTGACCCAACCACCCGAGCAACGCGCAATTGATTCCTCTTCCAGCCGGATAATGGGCGAGCCACACACCGGACAGGCCGATGGCATTACGAATTTTCGTGCATTTATCGGCCGCATCTCAGGAACGAATGCGACCACTTCAGGAATCACATCGCCGGCACGGCGCACGATCACCGTATCGCCGATCTGAATATCCTTGCGGTGAATTTCATCTTCGTTATGCAGCGTCGCATTCGTGACGGTGACACCGCCAACGGATACCGGCGTCAGCCGGGCAACAGGCGTAATGGCGCCGGTGCGGCCGACCTGCACTTCAATATCCTGCACCACGGTGAGCGCCTCTTCCGCTGGAAATTTATGTGCTATCGCGAAGCGTGGCGCACGCGACACAAAACCGAGTTTTTGCTGCTGGGCGACGCGATTGACCTTGTACACGACACCATCGATTTCGTAAGGCAGGTGTTCGCGCGCAGCGCCGATACGATGGAAAAATTCAAGCAGCCCACTCGCGCCTTTGACGACCGCACGCTCACTACATACCGGCATGCCGATCTCAAGATACCAGTCGAGCAAGCCGCTATGCGTGGATGGCATTTGGGCGCCTTCCAGCAGCCCGATGCCGTAGGAAAAAAAACGCAGCGCACGTTGCGCGGTAATGCGTGGATCCAATTGCCGCAAGCTGCCGGCCGCCGCATTGCGCGGGTTCGCAAATTCCTTCAATCCCGCTTTGCGTTGTCGTTCGTTGAGCTTGTCCAAATCCGATTTGAACATCATTACCTCGCCACGAACGTCAATCACCTTGGGCGGGTTGTCGGTACGCAGACGCAACGGGATGGCGCGCACGGTGCGAATATTGGCGGTCACATTTTCACCCGTCGCACCGTCGCCGCGGGTGGCTGCCTCGACCAGAATGCCGTCCTCGTAACGCAAATTGATCGCGAGACCATCGAACTTCAAGTCGGTCGCATATTCGACCTCTTCGTCAGCCTGCAAACCTTCTTTTACGCGGCGATCGAATGCAATGATGTCGCTTTCGTCAAAACCGTTGCCGAGAGAAAGCATCGGTACCGAGTGACGTACTTGTGCGAATTGCGGCAGCGGTGCGCCGCCCACACGCTGAGTCGGCGAATCCGGACGAATCAGGTCAGGATGGGCGGCTTCCAATTCCTGCAACTCGAGAAACAGCTTGTCGTATTCCGCATCGGGAATAGTAGGATTGTCGAGCACATAATACGCATGACTGTGCCGATTCAATTCAGTTCTAAGCCAGACGGCGCGTGCTGGCCAATCTTCTGCGGCTGGGGCTGGTATCGCGGCTGCATTCGCAGTCTGAGTTGCATTGGCGAACAAATTCGGCAGCATCATCAACTGAATAAGCGCAAGGCCCGGGTCGACCCCGCCGGGATCGCAGCCTCTTCCATGTGGGTGTAAAACATGCTGACTTGTTCTGCAATTTCACCAAGCGCAGCATCCGAAAGAAGCTGATTGCCGTCATCGACCACCGTGCCATCCAATCGTCCTGCAAGCACTCTCGCACACGCGGTCATGGCGCCAAACCCATCCCTTAACGGCGCCACGCACGGCACATCGAGCAACAGCGTCAAGCGTGAAGTGGCTTCGGCCGCCAATGTTACGTTGGTCGACAGCGAAAACAAAATTCCACCATCTCCATCAGGCATGACAAGCCGACCGTCGGGCCGTAAATCAAAGCCTTGCCTTTCCAACGCAGCCAGCAGAGTATTGATTGCCCATGGCGCACCTTTGGAAAGGACATTCACGCTGAGCTTTGCATCGTACTCGCTCACGAATTGATGCAGCTCACGTGCCCTCTGCATGACGCCAGTCATATCGGGTACATCGGGCTCTGCATCAAGTTGATCGGCGACCTGACGCAGGCGCATGACTAATTCGGAATATTCGATTTCATTTAATGCATTATGGCGATTTGCCAGTTGCACGCCGGCGTACAGAGTGGTGTAGATGCTGCCATGCATAATCGGCTCCCAGCCGCCATCCTCGCGCTGCCCGATAAAGTGAACCGGTTTGTTACCGACATGGCGTAGAGATTGAATCGGCGCAATGGCCTTTTCTCCTCGCACAGGGATTTCTAGAACAAGAGGAATGATGCAATCCACCAACTCGTCCACCGGCAACTCTTTTTGTTGAGGTGGTGCGATGAACGACGCCGATGTATCGTTCGTCTGGCTAACTGCATCGCCTGTTGAATCTATCCCGACATATTCTTCGCCATGGGCCGGCACAAAAATCGGCTCATGCCGCGTATGCGGATTCGCAGTCACTGCCGTGTCCAGCGTCATCAACACATCATCATGCGTGGAAGAGAACGCCCGCTCTACACTTTTTTTGGCTTTGTACTCCTGCCATTTGTTGTAGGTAATGACGCCGATCAGGATGGTGCCGCCTATTGCCATCAAACTTGTTTGTAAATCAGTCATGCCGCTAACGCCTCATAGCCGAAATCCGCCGCAGACCGCATGTCGTTGGCGCGCACGGCGGCGATATTCAAAATTGGGAAAATAAATCGGGTCATTGACGAAATCCAGAAATTGGGAAGGCGAATGTGTGAATTCCGATCGAGACCGCTGAAATGCTCGTGCAGATAAAGACGCCAGCATGCGGCGCCTAGCAAGGCAGTTAGGGTAAGTGTTACCAAGCAAAGTTGTCAAGCCGGACAGTTTATCGGACGCGTGAAACGCGAATCGTATTGTATTCGAGGAATATACATTTCGCTGGCAAACGACCAAAAACGAATCGTGAGACCAAGATTGACAGTTCTCAAGATGCCCCCTGCCATCGCGGTAATAAAATTGCAATTAATGAAATCATTTCAGGCCATAGGCAGTACATGCTATTAAAACAAAAATTTTCCACTCGGAATCTTTAACCAGGTCGCCTTGGATGCCCTCGTTCAAAATCCCATTTCCAACACGGAGAACTGCATGAGACCCAATCATAGAGAGCATTTCTCACAATGCGTGTACTGCCATGAATAGTCTCTCTGATCAACTTTCATTTTCAGACACTCGCCCTGCGAAGGAGAATGAAACGACAACGCAGGGGAACAATAGCGTCTCAGCTTCTGCCTTGAATACTAGCGCAAGTAAGAAAGACGGCGCCTCTCGTACAAAGGATTTCAGACTGCAGGAACGCACCACCATGTTTTCGATTATGTCGCTTTTCCGTATTATTCATCGTTGGTGGCTGCAACGCGCCGAGCGGCATTATTTGATCTGCGCGGATGTGGAAGAACAACGTGCGCGGGAAGCGCAAATGAACGTCGCCTACTACCAAAAGCGCGCGGCATTGGTGCGATCCGCACTACATTACTAGCGTTTTATGCTGCCTGGTTTCATGCTGCCTGCGCTTCAGATGCAAAATTTGCGGCCGACTCCATATCCACGGCGACGATGCGCGACACACCTTGCTCCTGCATCGTCACGCCGATCAATTGCTGCGCCATTTCCATCGCGATCTTGTTATGCGAAATAAACAGGAACTGGGTATGCGACGACATGCGCTTGACCATATTGCAGAAGCGTTCAGTATTGGCATCATCAAGCGGTGCATCGACCTCATCGAGCAAGCAGAACGGCGCCGGATTGAGCTGGAACATCGAAAACACCAACGCAGTCGCGGTCAATGCCTTTTCGCCACCCGACAACAAATGGATGGTTGCATTCTTCTTGCCCGGTGGTTGCGCCATCACCTGCACACCTGAATCGAGGATTTCTTCGCCGGTCATCATCAGTTTCGCTTGACCGCCGCCGAATAAAATCGGGAACAATTCGCCAAAATGGTGATTGACCTTGTCGAAGGTATCTTGCAACAGATCGCGCGTTTCCTTGTCGATCTTGTGAATCGCGTCTTGCAACGTGTTAATCGCTTCCGTCAGGTCCGCATTCTGTGCATCGAGGAAGTTCTTGCGCTCGGATGCCTGCGCCAATTCATCCAGTGCGGCCAGGTTCACTGCGCCCAATGCCGCGATTGCATTGGTCAAGCGGGTTACTTCGCCTTGTAAATACGACGGCCTGATATCACTGTTGAGCTTCTCGGTCAGCGCGGCCTCATCCGCTTCCGCTTCGAGCAGGTGCTGCGCATATTGTTCCTGGTTCAAGCGCGCGGCCTGTTCCTTCAACTGGAGTTCCGTGATCCGGTCGCGCTGCGGCTGCAGGCTGCGCTCGCATTGCATGCGCGTTTCTTCATGCTGGCGCAGCTTCTGCGTCAATTGATCGAGTTCTTGGCGCGTATCGGCCAATGCGCGCTCCTGGTCAGTGCGCTTGTCCAGCAATGATTGCAAGCCCGCTTGCGCCGCCTGGTCATTCAGGCTTTCCAATTCCAGATGACCCTGCTGCATACTGGCAAACAATTGGGCTGCTTGCTCCGATGCGGTCGCAATGCTGCGCTTCAATTCATCGATCTTGTTACGATGCGACTTTTCGGCAAACTCCGCTTCCTGCGCGGCACGCTCCAATTCACGCAGACGCTGTCGCGCATCGTTGAGCTGCTGTTCCTTCGCTAGATAATCGGTTTGGCCGGCTTCATGCATTTCTTGCAATTCCGCCAATTCAATATCCAATTGCTCGAATTTCGCCTCGGATTCGACCTTGATCTGCTGCTGCTCCGCCTCTTGCCCAGCGATCTCGGAAAGGTCGGCGCTGATTTGCGCGCTGCGCTGATTGAAACGCTCCTGCACTTCCGACAGCTTCATGACGTCGATTTGCAAGCCGTGCACTGTTTGCGTCAACAGGTTGACGCGCTGGCGAATTTCCTGCAAGCGCTGTATCGATTGCGACAACGCCGCTTCGGCACGCACTGAACGCGATTTGGCTTCGTCGGCCAGCATCTGCTGCGCCCGCAATTGCTTGGTGATGTTTTCGATTTCCTGCTGGCGCGCCAGCATGCCGTCCTGCTCGGAATCGGAGGCATAAAAGCGTACGCTCGACTTGCTGATCACATGACCTTGCCTAGTGACAAAATAGCCGCCGACCGGCAGCTTGGCACGATCGACAAAGGCCGCGTTGGTATCTTCTGCGACGAATACATTGTGCAACCAGTCCTGCATCAAGACACGCAGGCCCGGATCATTCAATTGCAGTAAATTCAGGAAAGGTTTTAATCCTGTAAGCGCATCCGGACCAGTGACGGAACCAGGGGTGACATTCGGCGTGAATAATGCCAGTTTCGCCGGCGGCGAGTCGCTGAAGAAGGATTTGGCCCAATCCAGATTCGACATTTCCAGCGCGGATGTACGCTCGCGTAGCACCGACTCCAGCGCGGTTTCCCAGCCCTGATCGATATGCAGCTTTTGCCACAGGCGCGGCAATTCACCCAATTCATGCTTTTTCAGCCAAGGCTGGACCTTGCCTTGCGTTTGCACGTTTTCCTGTAATTGCTTCAATGCTGTCAGGCGTGCTTCCAGTTGCGCATTGTTCGCGGTTTCGGTATTGACTTGCTGTTGCGCGGTACGGCGTTCTTCCTCCAGTCGCGGTTGCTGCTCCTGCGCTTCTTCGAGTTGCTGCTGCGCCTCCTCCAATGCCACCTGCTTTTCTTCCAATTGCATTTTGAGATTGGAAAGATGCGTATTGTCCGGCATGTTCAAGCCGCTTTTCTCTTGCGTCAAACGCTCGCGGCGCACAGTCAGGCCCGACAGAATATTGGATGCATTACGCTGATGTGCTGATTCCAGTTCGATTTGTTGCTGCGCCTGCATGATCCTGGCGCGCGACTCGGTGGTCTTTAATTGCGATTCGCGCCATGCCTGCTCCAACGCCGGCAGATTGTCGTGCTGCTGGTGTGCGGCTTCCTGCGATTGTTCAACCCGCATCGCGACTTCCTCAAGATGCATTTCAGCTTCCACCAAATCGTCCTGATGCTGCTGGCCTTGACGTTGCCATTGGTCGCGTTGTGCAGTCAAGGAATTGAGTTGCGATTGCAGGCGGCTGCGCGATTCGATGACGAACTTGATCTGTGCTTCCAGGCTACCGATTTCAGAATTGGTCTGGTACAGATGACCTTGCGCCTGATGCATGCGGTCGCCAGCCGCGTAATGTGCCTGGCGCATATGCTCCAGTTCGGTTTCGACGTGGCGCAACTTGGCGGTATGTTCTTCGAGGTCAGTTTGCGCCTTTTCGATATCACGGAAGAATTTTTCCTGCTCGGCTTTGGCTTCATTCTTGCGCAATAACCATAGCAGTTTCTGTTTCTCATCCTGATCCGATTGCAACTCGCGGAACTTGTTGGCCACTGCCGCTTGCGCCTCTAATTTTTCAAGATTGGTATTCAATTCGCGCAAAATATCTTCGACACGCACCAGATTCTCGCGCGTATCCTGCAATCGATTTTCGGTTTCACGGCGGCGCTCTTTATACTTCGACACGCCAGCGGCTTCTTCCAGAAAAATCCGCAATTCTTCCGGTCGCGCTTCAATGATGCGCGAGATCATGCCTTGACCGATGATCGCGTAAGCGCGCGGGCCTAGGCCCGTGCCCAGGAAAATATCCTGGATATCGCGGCGGCGCACCGATTGGTTATTGATGTAATAAGTAGAAGTGCCGTCGCGGGTCAGCGTGCGCTTGACTGCGATTTCGGCGTATTGACTCCACTGGCCGGAAGCTTTTCCGTCAGCATTATCGAATATCAGTTCGACCGACGAACGCCCCGCCGGTTTGCGGTGCGTGCTGCCGTTGAAAATCACGTCCTGCATCGACTCGCCGCGCAGCTCGGACGCCTTGGATTCCCCCAAAACCCAGCGCACGGCGTCGATGATGTTGGATTTGCCGCAACCGTTAGGACCAACCACGCCCACCAACTGGCCCGGAACCTGGAAATTGGTGGGATCAACGAAAGATTTGAACCCCGATAATTTAATGGAAGTTAAGCGCACGTTATCGACTTTTCTTGGCGTAAGGAGGCAAAAAAACAATGCGAATCCGCAAGAGAGATTGGCAAACCGACGCGAAAAGGGCATCGCGAAAGAGGTTCATCATATCATTTCACCTCTCCCGATCATCATTTTTCCGCCCCGGCAATCGCAGGGCGAATTGCAATACTGGGCGGTATAATGTTGCCTCCTTGTTTTTCCCTTTCTGACCGTTTTCGCATCCTTCCATCCCCGTGAATCCACTCCTCGACAAACTGCAACCCTATCCTTTTGAAAAGTTAAAACAACTTTTTTCAGGCATTACCCCGAATGCCGACTTCAAGCCAATCAGCTTGGGAATAGGCGAACCAAAACACCCTACACCAGAATTCATCCAGAAAGCGGTCACCGATAACTTGAACGGTTTGGCGAGTTACCCGACAACGGCGGGTTCCGACGCGTTGCGCGCGGCGATCGCCAACTGGTTGGAACGACGCTATGCCTTGCCGAAATTTGATCCAGTGACCCAGATTTTGCCGGTCAACGGGTCTCGGGAAGCGCTTTTTGCACTAGCGCAAACCATTATCAACCCCATCCCGGGTGCATTGGTGATGTGCCCCAATCCGTTTTACCAAATCTATGAAGGTGCAGCCTATCTGGCAGGCGCTACGCCCTATTTCGTCAATTCCGACCCGACGCGCAATTTTGCGCCGGATTACAAAAGCGTTCCGGCCGAAGTATGGCCGCGCGTGCAATTACTCTACTTGTGTTCGCCCGGCAATCCAACGGGCGCGGTGCTATCCCTGCAAGATTGGAAAGAACTATTTGACCTGTCCGACCGCTATGGGTTCGTCATTGCGGCCGATGAATGCTATTCCGAAATCTACTTCAAGACTGAAACCCCATTGGGCGGCTTGGAAGCGGCGCACAAGCTGGGACGCACCAGCTATCCGCGCCTGATCGCGTTTTCCAGCCTGTCCAAGCGCTCGAATGTGCCGGGTATGCGTTCAGGCTTTGTGGCGGGGGATGCTGAAATCATCAAAAAATTCCTGCTGTACCGCACTTACCATGGCAGCGCAATGAGCCCGGCTATCCAGAATGCATCGATCGCCGCATGGAATGACGAGCAACACGTGATCGAAAATCGCGCCAAATACATCGCAAAATTCAAACAAGTGACTCCATTGTTGCAGGAAGTACTCGATGTTCAGCTACCCGACGCCGGTTTTTACCTGTGGGCCAAGGTCGACAAGCGTATTGCAATATCGGATATGGAATACGCCAAGCGCCTGTATGCCGAATATAATGTGACAGTGTTGCCAGGCAGCTATCTCGCGCGCGACGCGCATGGCATCAATCCGGGCCAAAATCGCATCCGCATGGCGCTGGTCGCCGAAGTCGACGAATGCCTGGAAGCGGCACGTCGCATCGTTGCATTTACACAGAACCTTTTGAAACAATAATTCCATTCACTTTCAAACCACCCTACCATGACTCAACAACTGCAACAAATCATCGATCAAGCGTGGGAAGACCGCGCCACTATTTCACCTAAAGCCGCTCCGGCGGAAGTACGCGATGCGGTGGCGCACGTGCTCGAGCAACTGGACCAGGGGGCGTTGCGCGTGGCGCAAAAGGACAGCGGGAACTGGGTTGTTAATCAATGGATCAAGAAAGCGGTATTGCTGTCGTTCCGCCTGGAAGACAACATGCCGATGCCGGCTGGCGCCAACATGCAGTTTTACGACAAGGTGCCGACCAAGTTTGCCAATTACACAGCTGAAGATTTCGCTAAAGGCGGTTTCCGCGTTGTGCCTCCGGCAGTTGCGCGCCGCGGCAGTTTCATCGGCAAGAATGTGGTGTTAATGCCGTCTTACGTCAATATCGGCGCATATGTCGATGAAGGTGCAATGGTCGATACATGGGCAACCGTGGGCTCCTGCGCGCAAATCGGCAAGAACGTGCATCTGTCCGGCGGCGTCGGTATCGGCGGCGTATTGGAGCCGATGCAAGCCAACCCGACCATCATCGAAGACAACTGCTTTATCGGTGCCCGCTCCGAAGTCGTCGAAGGTGTGATCGTCGAAGAAAATTCCGTCATTTCGATGGGCGTGTATATCGGCCAATCGACCAAGATTTACGATCGCGCGACCGGCGAAGTCAGCTATGGCCGCATCCCCGCCGGGTCTGTCGTCGTATCCGGCAACCTGCCGTCCGCCGATGGCAAGTACAGCTTGTATTGCGCCGTGATCGTCAAACGTGTGGATGCGAAGACACGAGCAAAGACGGGCATTAACGAGCTGTTGCGCGAAGCCTGATACCTTGCAGTTTTTCAGTCTCGATTTGGCCGTTGAATGGAGGAGAACAGCATGACGATGGATCGCTTGTTTCTGCTAATGAAGGAAAAGAAAGCCTCGGACATGTTCATGGCGGTCAATTCGCCAATATATCTGAAGGTGAACGGCCATCTGATACCCATCAACCAGCAGAAGATGGATAACAACATCATTCTGTCCTTGCTGGCGGAAGTGATCAGCGCTTCACATTTACAAGAACTGGAGAGGGACAACGACCTTAACATCGGGATTCCGGTGGCAGGCGTGGGGAGTTTCCGGTTGTCGGCATTCCGGCAGCGCGGCAGCATTTCTGCCGTCCTGCGCTACATTCCGGCCGATATCCCTGCGTTGAGCACCTTGCATGTACCACCGGTACTCAACGAGCTGATCATGGCAAAGCGTGGACTACTGTTGGTCGTGGGGGCGACCGGATCGGGAAAATCGACCACCATCGCATCAATGCTGGACTATCGCAACGAAGTGAAGACGGGACATATCCTGACACTGGAAGACCCCATCGAATTTCTGTTTCGCAACAAAAAATCCATCGTGAATCAGCGTGAAATCGGTACCGACTCCGCCTCCTTGGGGGCGGCGCTCAGAAACGCGTTGCGGCAAGCGCCCGATTGCATTCTGATCGGTGAAATTCGCGACAAGGAGACGATGGAAGCCGCGCTTGCCTACGCACAGTCGGGCCACTTGGTGGTGGCAACACTGCACGCAAATAATAGCTATCAGGCACTGAACCGCATCATCAACTTTTATCCGATTGAAAATCGCCAATCGCTATTGCCTGACTTGGCAGCGACGCTCAAGGGCATCATTTCGCAGCGTCTGATCAATGCGATCGACCGCGGACGGAGAGTAGCGGTCGAAGTCATGCTCAATACAAAGCATGTATCGGAGTTGATCGAGCAGGGTGAAATAAGCCAAATCAAGGAAGCGATTGAAAAAAGCATGGCACCCGGTTCGCAGACCTTCGAACAGGCATTGCTGCAGTTAATCAAAGACGGCGTGATCACGCAGGAGGAAGCGTTGGCACATGCAGATTCGGTAAGCAATCTATTCTGGCTGCTTAACAATGAACAATCCGACAAAACGATGCCGAAGAAACCCGATCCCGCCAAAGACGAAGGCGGAGCCTCCTTTACCGAATTTACGCTTAACGTATAACCTATGACCGCAAACGCATGACGACAATTCTTTATGGCATTCCCAATTGCGACCAGATAAAAAAAGCGCGTACCTGGCTTGATGCCCATGCTGTCGCCTATGTTTTTCATGATTTCAAGAAGTCCGGCATCCATCCGAATCTGATCGACACCTGGCTCAAGGACATTGCATGGGATGTTTTGATCAACCGCAAGGGCACCACATGGCGCACGCTGCCGGATGAACGCAAGGCCGCCATCATCGATGCGAAGAGTGCAATGGAACTGATGCTCGAATCGCCCTCCATCATCAAGCGGCCCGTTTTATCCAACGCCAATAGTACCCACGTGGGCTTTTCTGAAGAACTTTATCAACAAATTTTCAGCCTTTAATTCATTGGGAATAGAACAGGCTGCGTAGGCTACCGCTACGTACTACATATAAGCCTGCACTGCCCGCTCTTTTCCCAATCTTAAAAATTTTATGAGCAAAACACTTGCACTCACCGAAGAACTGATCTCACTCTCTTCCGTCACGCCCAACGACAATGGTTGCCAGCAGCGACTGATCGATCTGCTGTCGCCGCTCGGCTTTCACTGCGAGCCGGTACAGTCCGGCGGCGTCACCAATTTGTGGGCACGCAAGGGATCTGCGCAACCATTGCTGGTGTTCGCCGGACACACCGATGTGGTGCCGACCGGGCCGCTCGATCAATGGCATTCCAATCCATTCATTCCGACCCATCGTGATGGCATGCTGTACGGCCGTGGCGCCGCCGACATGAAAACCTCGATCGCCGCCATGGTGGTGGCGGCCGAGGAATTTATTGCCGCCCATCCGAACCACAAAGGTTCGATCGGCTTCCTCATCACCAGCGACGAAGAAGGTCCGGCCACGGACGGCACCGTCATTGTCTGCAACATGCTGAAAGCACGCGGCGAGCAACTCGACTACTGTGTGGTGGGCGAACCGACCTCGTCGCACGAGCTAGGCGACGTCATCAAGAATGGCCGCCGCGGATCGATGTCGGGCCGACTCGCCATCAAGGGCGTGCAAGGCCATATCGCTTATCCGCAGCTGGCGAAAAATCCGATCCATCTTGCCGCGCCGGCATTGGCGGAACTCGCCGCCGAACGATGGGATGAAGGCAACGAATACTATCTGCCGACTTCATGGCAGATGTCCAATATCCACGGCGGCACTGGGGCATCAAACGTGATCCCGGGCGAAGTGGTAATCGATTTCAATTTCCGTTTTTCCACCGCCAGCACGGTGGAGGACTTGCAGCAGCGCGTGCATGCCATTCTCAACAAACATGCGCTTGAATACGAATTGAAATGGACCGTCAGTGGTTTACCTTTCCTGACGCCGCGCGGCGCATTGAGCGATGCGGTTTCCGCGGCGATCAAGGCGGAAACCGGCCTGGATGCCGAACTGTCCACTACAGGCGGGACATCGGATGGCCGCTTCATCGCACGGATTTGCCCGCAAATCGTCGAATTCGGGCCACCCAACGGCAGTATCCATAAAATCGATGAACATATCGAAGTGCGTTATATCGACCCGTTAAAGAATATTTACCGGCGTACGATGGAAAATCTGCTGCTGTAGACTTACACCAATACCCATTCACAACGGCGAACGCGGCTGTCAAGCCGAAACACAATTTTGGTTTGACTACCGCGTTCGCCGCGATTTCTTTTTGTTTTGAACCGCCATGACGCCACATAACTTTTCCACCATCCGCGATCTGCTACGCTATGCAGTCACCCGTTTCAATACGGCCAAGCTGTTTTTCGGCCACGGCAGCAGCAATGCGCTCGACGAAGCGGCTTATTTGATTCTCCATACGCTGAAGCTGCCACTCGACAAACTTGACCCATTCTTCGATGCGGAGCTGTTACCAGAAGAAGTCGATGCGGTGTTGAAAGTAATCGATCGCCGCGCGATGGATCGGCTACCCGCCGCTTACATTACCAACGAAGCATGGCTGAGCGGCTACCGCTTTTACGTCGATGAACGTGTCATCGTGCCGCGCTCGTTCATTGCGGAATTGATTCCTGAGCAATTTTCGCCATGGGTCGAAGATCCCGAGTCCGTTACAAACATACTCGAATTGTGCACCGGTTCAGGCTGCCTGCCGATCATGCTGGCCGACGCCTTCCCGAATGCGCACATCGACACAGTCGACATTTCGACCGATGCGTTGGCAGTCGCGCGACGTAATGTCGACGATTACGAATTGCAAGACCGCATCACCTTGATCGAGTCGGATTTGTATACCAAGGTGCCGGAGAAAAAATACGATCTCATCATTACCAATCCACCTTATGTGAATACCGACTCGATGGGCAAGCTGCCGCAGGAATACCGTTGCGAACCGCAAATCGCATTGGCCGGTGGCGCCGATGGCATGGATCTGGTACGCAAGATCGTAGCGGGCGCCGCGCAACGTCTAACCAATCGAGGCATCTTGATGGTCGAGATCGGCAACGAACGCACCTATGCGGACGCGGCGTTTCCCAAGCTTGAGTTGACTTGGCTGACCACCAGCGCAGGCGACGATATGGTTTTTCTGCTTACCGCAGATCAATTGAAGTAACTCCGCGATCTGCATTAGAAGAGCATTAGAAGAAATAGGCTGTGCTATATGCACCATCACTGGCTGAAGCGGCATTGGCGCGCGTGGCGCACCCGACTTCCTTCCGGTATTGTGCAAGTCCTGAAATAACACATTTTTACGTCAATAAGACGAAAGCAAAGTAAAGCAACAATGATACGTTTCCAGCAAGTCACCCTCGCCCGCGGCATCAAGCCACTGCTTGATGCGGTCGACGTCACGCTCAATCCCGGCGACAAGATCGGCTTGATCGGTGCCAACGGCGCCGGAAAATCAAGCCTGTTTGCGATGCTGCGCGGCGAGTTGCATGCAGACCAGGGCGAGATCGATTTCCCGGCGAAATGGCGCATGGCATATGTCGCGCAGGAGACGCCTGCCCTCGATCGTGCTGCCATTGAATATGCGATCGATGGCGACGTCACGCTACGCCGACTGGAAGAAGAATTGGCGTTTCTCGAAAGCGAACCGGAAAGCGCTGCCAATGGCACGTTGATCGCAGAACTGTACGGCGCGCTGGCTGACGCCGATGCATATACAGTGCGCTCGCGCGCAGAACAATTGCTGACTGGCCTCGGTTTCACGCTGGAACAAATGAACCAGCCAGTTGCAAGTTTTTCCGGCGGCTGGCGCATGCGCCTGAATCTGGCGCAAGCACTGATGTGCCCGTCCGACCTGTTGCTGCTCGACGAACCGACCAACCATCTGGATCTGGATGCGATCATCTGGCTCGAAGACTGGTTAAAGCGCTATGCCGGCACACTGATTATCATTTCGCATGATCGCGACTTCCTCGACGGCGTGGTCAACGTGGTCGTGCATATTGACGAACGCAAGCTGAAGCGCTATTCCGGCAATTACTCGTCGTTCGAACGCCAGCGTGCCGCACAGATGATCCTGGCGCAAGGCACCTTGGAAAAGCAGATGCGTGCGCGCGCGCATCTGCAATCATTCATCGACCGCTTCAAGGCCAAAGCCAGCAAGGCCAGGCAGGCGCAAAGCCGCATGAAAGCGCTATCCAAGATGGAAGAGCTGGCCCCGTTACGCGCAGCAGCCGAATTCTCATTCGAATTTCGCGAGCCGTTAAGCGCGCCAAACCCGCTGCTGGTGTTGGAAGACGTCAATGCGGGTTACAGGATTGAAAATGAAACCGACTATAGCGTCACGAAAAAAACGATCGTCTCCGGCATCAATTTTTCGCTGCAAATCGGCCAGCGCATCGGCCTCTTGGGTGTTAATGGCGCCGGTAAATCGACGCTGATCAAAACGATTGCCGGCGAACTGGGGCCGCTGACCGGCGAAGCGCACACCGGCAAAGGCTTGACGATCGGTTACTTCGCACAGCATCAAGTCGAAATGCTGCGCCACGACGAATCGCCGCTGTGGCATCTGGTGAAAATGGCGCCAACTACGCGCGAACAGGAATTGCGAAACTTCTTGGGCGGCTTCAATTTTCCCGGCGACATGGTTACCAGCAAAATAGCCCCCTTTTCCGGCGGCGAAAAAGCGCGCTTGGCGCTTGCGCTGATTGTCTGGCAGCGCCCCAACCTGCTGCTGCTCGATGAACCAACCAACCATTTGGATCTGGAAACACGCGAAGCGTTGACCATGGCGCTAGCGCAATTCGAGGGCACACTGGTAGTGGTGTCACATGATCGTCACTTGCTGCGCGCCACAACCGATCAATTCATCATTGTCGCCGATGGCAAGCTGCAGCCGTTTGACGGTGATCTGGATGATTATCGCGACTGGCTATTCAAGACCAAGCTTGCAAGCAAGAACAATGCAATCGCCACGCCGTTGCCCGCAACTGCAGCCAAATCGAAAGCGTCATCCCCCGTTGCGCCGGTTGCCGCATCGAACATTGACCGTCGCGAACAAAAGCGCGCGGAAGCGGAAGAGCGCCAGCGTCTGGCTTCCCTCAAGAAACCGATAGAAATGCGCATTAAACGACTCGAAGAACAAATCGCGAAACGCAATGCGCAAAAAGCAACGGTGGATGCGCGTCTGGCCGATCCGGAAATGTACGATGTCGCTAAAAAGAAAGAGCTGACGACGCTGCTTGGCGACCAAGCTTATTATGCGAAAGAGCTTGAACAGCTGGAAGCGGAATGGCTCGAACAGCAGGAAGCTCTGGAGCAAATCGCAGCATAGTAGTCGGGCGTTTTCGCGGATTTTCTGCGCGATTACCGATGACTTAGGGGACCCCGAACACCGGGACGTTCGGTGATGCACCGCAGCTACATTGATTCGCAAAATGCTATAGAAAGAGTATTCGTTTGCGCAGAACGCTCGCCATCATCGGATGTGGAAACGTCGGCAAGACACTCGGTCGGCTATGGGTATCGAACCGGACGTTCATACTTCAGGATGTGCTGACGCGCACACTCGAAAGCGCGCAACGTGCCGTTTCATTCATAGGTGCTGGTAACGCCATTGCCGACTATCCAGGCCTTCGGCCAGCTGACGTCTATCTGATTGCCACGCCCGACGATCAGATCGCACAATGTTGTGATGCATTGACGCGTGCAGGAAAATTATCGGACAACAATGTGGTATTCCATTGCAGTGGCGCATTGCGTTCCACAGAGCTGCAATCCGCAATACGGCTCGGCGCATCCGTTGCCAGCATTCACCCGATCCGAAGCTTTGCAGTGCTGGAACAAGTGGCGAAAGATTTCGCCGGAACGTATTGCGGCGTTGAAGGCGATCAGCGCGCGCTCGACATCCTCGGTAATGCGTTTTCCGCGATCGGCGCGCAGCTTGTTCCAATCGATGCGGATTCCAAAGTGCTCTACCATTCGGCTGCTGTTTTTGCCTCTAATTATTTGACGACCTTGATCGATGTCGCACAGGCGGCTTACGTGAAGTCCGGGATTCCCGGCGATGTGGCGCTTAAATTGATGGAGCAACTGGTACGGGAATCCGTTGATAATATTTTTCGCCTCGGTCCGGCAAACGCATTGAGCGGTCCAATCGCACGCGGTGACACGGCGACCGTCGAAAAGCAGCAAATTGCGGTCTCCGGCTGGGATCAAGCATACGGCGATCTATATGAGCAATTTGCAAAGTTAACTGTGGAGCTTGCCGCTCGCCGCCATAAACCAGAAGCTTGAACTTGAAAACACCCTCTCCAAAGTTCGGCTCACCCACTCTTTACTCCTCGTCAAAGCGCATTTATCGGAATCTTCAAATAACTGATTCCGTTATTTTCAGCGGGTGGCAGAGCACCCGCGCGGATGTTGACCTGAATCGACGGCAGCATCAATACCGGCATTTCCAGCGTCTTGTCGCGTGCGGTTCGCATGTTGACAAAGTCGCCTTCGCTCACGCTATCGCAGATATGGATATTGCTGTCACGCTGCTGCCGTACCGTCGTTTCCCACTGCGGCCCGCGTCCTGCAGGCGGGTAGTCGTGACACATGAACAAGCGTGTTTGCGCAGGCAATGCCAATAGCTTTCTCATAGAACGGTACAGCATGTGCGCATCTCCACCCGGAAAATCGCAGCGTGCGCTACCGACATCCGGCATGAATATCGTATCGCCGACGAACACTGCATCGCCGATCTGATAAGCCATATCGGCCGGCGTATGCCCCGGGACGAACAAGGCTTTGACTTCCAGCTTGCCGAAGCGGAAGACCTCATCCTCTGCAAACAGATGATCAAACTGCGATCCGTCCAGCGCGAATTCCGGTTCCAGATTGAAGATTCGTTTGAACACGCCTTGCACCGTGCGAATGTTCTCGCCGATCGCGATCCTGCCCGTGGCATGCTGCTTGATGTAACAGGCGGATGAGAGATGGTCTGCATGCGCGTGCGTTTCCAAAATCCAGTCCAGCGTCAGGGACTTCACACGAATGAATGCGATTACCTTATCTGCCCCCGTGGTCGCAGTACGCCCGGATTTCGGATCGTAATCGAGAACCGGATCGATGACGGCTGCATAGCCGCGATCTTCGTCATAGACAACATAGGTGACAGTGCAAGTCGCGTCGTCAAAAAATGCTTCAATTTTCGGAACCATTGATTGCTCCAATGCATTCGTCATTCGTACCTTTGGCGCAAAAATATTGTATTTATAAACTGATGTTACCTACGGCGATTGCGGTCAGCATCACCGCATTTTTTGTGCCTGGCAAGCGTACGCATTCTTTGCTTGATGCACCCATTTTTCGACCTGCCCCACATCACATTGTCGGCGATTGGTTATCGGCAGTCTCATCTTGAGCGCAGGTTAAGGATTGACAGTTTTTTGCCCCGGCCCTGCAGATACCGAGCGGCGCTGGCCAGATCAAGGCATTATTTTCATTGTTGTGATGCTGGCAGGCATGGCAGTGTACGAACTGCTGCAACGCGGGAAAAACAAAGCGGCAGCGTGCATTCCACCAATACACAGTTGTGCTCAACTTATCGTTACACGCTGGGACAAATCGGCTACCATTTTTAAATGATCAATGTACTGCGTCGTATTCTTCGTTATGCGAATCACTGCGGCATTCACGCCTGCCTTGTATAAAAATGCGTCGCCTTTTCCCGAGATTCATTACGCCGCGCCTGCTATTGCGCGAAATCGTATCTGCCGATGCCGACGCTCTGTTTGCCATCCATTCGGACGCTGAAGCAATGTGTTGGTATGGTGTCGATCCAATTACCGAGCACGCCGAAGCTGTCAGCCTCGCCGAAATGTTTGCTTCCTGGTTCGCGGCCGGTACGGGTTTTCGCTGGGCCTTGGAACGGCGTGAAGACAGAAGATTGATCGGAACCTGCGGATTTTTCCGCTGGAACAAAAGCTGGCGCAACTGTGTGACAGGCTATGAATTGGCGCGCGACTGCCAGCGGCAAGGTTATATGCGTGAAGCGCTCGCCATCATTCTCGAATATGGATTCAGCGAAATGAGGTTACATCGCGTTCAGGCGGAGGTGCATCCCGACAATAGGGCATCGATTGGTCTTGCGACTCGTCTCGGCTTCCGCTTTGAAGGCGTCCATCGCGAACAAGCATTCTGGCTCGATTGTTTTCATGATCTGAATTGCTACTCATTGCTGGAATCGGAATGGCGCATGCAAAAGCATGGCTAACGTGGCGCTGAGAAGACGGCAATAGTCGTTTTGAACGCCTTTTCATGAATGCCAATATAACTGAAAGACCAAGCGCCTCCATGCAAATTTTACTTGTATATTTTTCCCGGTCCGGCCACACCGAACAACTGGCATTTACACTTGCGGCAGAACTGCAATCTCAAGGCCAAAGCGTCGTACGGAAAAAATAGCGGGTGAAGCGCAATAGCTTGATAGCCCTTGGGCGGCAGGAAATACAAAATTTTTGCGCTCGATTGCTCGGCAAATCGAGCGGTCACGTCAGTAGCGGTGGAACCAGAAATCCGTAACCACCTTGTTTATTGTCATTTTCCTGCACCATTTCAACTTCCGCCGAGGATAAAAAATGCTCTTCATCTCCAACGATATTGTTCTCGCTAGCCGGGAAATTGAGATCAGTGCAATCAAGGCACAGGGACCCGGCGGCCAGAATGTCAATAAAGTAGCAACCGCGATCCACCTGCGTTTCGACATTCCGACCTCGTCTCTGCCCGAGATCGTTAAAGAGCGACTGTTAATGCTCAATGATCAGCGCCTTACCAAGGAAGGCGTCATCATCATCAAGGCACAACAAGGCCGCAGCCAGGACAAAAGCAAGGCGGAGGCATTGAAGCGACTGCAGGAACTGATTCAGAGCGTATTGATTTTGCCTAAAGCCCGCAGGCCAACCAAACCGACGCGCAATTCGCAGAAAAAACGCCTTGATGGCAAAAACACACGTGGACAAGTCAAGGCATTACGAGGAAAAGTGACCGACTGAAATTGGCATACGTGATTCAAGCACGCAATAGCACAGCCCAAAACCGATACTGACCGAATTGAGATTAGCGTCCTGGCGCGTAGATATCCCGGCCTGCCTCATTGATTTGACGGCGCAACGCGCGACGCTCTTCCGGCGTCATTCGTCCGGGCCTGCGCGACTCTTCCGGAGCCGTGTTTCCCTGCGCCGGTCCGCCTGCACCGAAGCCGCTGGACTCCTTTGCCCGACGGCGCTCTTCTTTCTGCGCTTGCTCGTCATTTCTCTGCGCCTGTTGAATCTGGATTGTGCGCATTTCATCACGCCATTCCTGGCGTTGACCAGGATTAGCGTACACATTCACCATGCCTGCCATTAACAGGAATAAGATACCCAATATTTTGAACGCAATTTTCATAACAGTTTCTCCACGACACTCGGTAACGGCCAAGCACTACCGATTGAAACCAGTGTATGCCGCTTTGAAAAGCGGCATAACCGGATTTGAGTAAAGTTTGTAACAGTTTGTAATGCCTTTGCCATAGATATTCTCGAGCCACCTTTCTGAAGTTACCATAGAGCCATGAATACACCAACTCCAGCAAATTTCGCGCCCCATTCAACTGACGCTCACCAGGCAAAAATTTTGGTGGTGGACGACGATATCCGCCTGCGCGATCTGCTGCGCCGCTACTTGGCGGAACAGGGTTTCAATGTCGTCACTGCCGAGAATGCCCAAGCCATGAACAAGCTCTGGCTGCGCGAACGCTATGACTTGCTGGTATTGGACTTGATGCTGCCAGGTGAGGATGGGCTGTCGATTTGCCGGCGTCTGCGCGGGGCCGGCGACCAGACCCCTATTATCATGCTGACCGCCAAGGGTGAGGATGTCGACCGCATCGTCGGCCTCGAAATGGGTGCGGACGATTATCTGCCCAAACCTTTCAATCCACGCGAACTGGTGGCACGTATCAGCGCCGTGTTGCGCCGCGTGGGACCGGAAGAACTCCCCGGCGCGCCGTCCGAGACGCCGCAATTGTTCGAGTTCGGCGGTTTCCTGCTCGACCTCGGTACCCGTACGCTGAAAAAGAATGGCGAAACAATTTCGCTCACCACCGGCGAATTTTCAGTGCTGAAAGTATTTGCACGCCATGCGCGCCAGCCGCTATCACGCGAGAAGTTGATGGAACTGGCACGCGGCCGTGAGTACGAAGTATTTGATCGCAGCCTGGACGTACAGATATCGCGTTTGCGCAAACTGATCGAACCCGATCCTTCCAATCCGCTTTATATTCAGACCGTCTGGGGCTTGGGATACGTATTCATCCCCGAAGGCCAGCCCCGTTGATCCATCCCTCCATACTGAAAAACAGGACCTGCCTGCACGGATGCTTACCGCCTCCAATCGGTTAGCGTGGCTGAAAAGCGGCCTCCTCTGGAGAACCTTTTTCCTGCTCGCTTTTCTCATTGCCGCCAGCATGGTGGCATGGGCCGCCAGCTTCCGCATTGTTGAGCGCACGCCGCGCGCAAATCAGATAGCGGGGCAAGTTGTCTCTATCGTCACGATTACCCGCGCCGCACTTACCCACTCCGCTCCAGATTTGCGACGTGAACTGCTGTTCGATCTGGCCAGCAATGAAGGCATCCGCATCTATCCGCTGGAGGCCACCGATCGTGTCAAAGAGCCGAAAGGCAATTCTCTCATGCCGGTAATTGAAGCAAACGTCAAGGATAAGCTAGGCAAGAACACAAAATTCGCCAGTATGGTCAATGATGTGGCCGGCTTCTGGGTCAGCTTCAATATTGCCGATGATGAATACTGGTTGATGCTGGACCGCGAACGCATCGAGCGCACCTCCGGCATTCAATGGATAGGATGGGCCACGGTCACGCTCTTGTTGTCGCTGCTGGGTGCGGTCTTCATTTCCCGCCTCATCAACCAGCCGCTGGCGCATCTGACCGCCGCTGCGCGTGCCATCGCAAAGGGGCAAAGACCCGATCCGCTGCCTGAACATGGACCAACCGAAATCAAAGAGGCCAACCGCAGCTTCAATCAAATGACGGATGACCTCAACCGCATAGAATCCGACCGCGCACTCATTCTTGCCGGCATCTCGCACGATCTGCGTACGCCGATTACACGCATGCTGCTGGAAGTCGAAATGGCACAACTGTCCGCCGACGCACGACAAGGCATGCATTCGGACCTGGGGCAAATGGACGCCATCATTGGACAATTTCTCGACTATGCAAAACCGACTGAAGCCACCAATTTTGCGCCGGTGGATTTGTCAGCCTTGTTGACCGATGCTGCTCGCGAAGCAGCCCGCTTGCCAGACGTGCGGCTCGTAACGAACATTGCCGATGGCATTGAAGTCGTCGGTAACGCGGTCGAACTCAGACGCGTCGTTACCAATTTGATTGAAAATGCACGCCGTTACGGTAAAAGCGGCGATACCGGCGCAGTGGATGTCGACATCCACTGCCGGCGTGAGGCCCATCAAGCGATCATTGAAATCGCGGACCATGGCTGCGGCATTCCACAAGCCGATATGGAGCGCCTGTTAAGACCTTTCACCCGATTGGACAGCGCACGCGGGCAAGCAAATGGTGCAGGCTTGGGACTGGCCATCGTGGATCGCGTAATCAAAAAGCACCACGGAACATTAAAGCTGGAAAATCGCCCAGGCGGCGGACTGCTCATTCGCATTTCGATCAATACCAATACCAGAGACTGAGGCAGCGCCTTTGTAAGCATTTATAATCGCCGCGCGATTTTTCCCTTCACAAAATCCATTTCATTTCTTTTTCCACAATGATTCACTTATTTTGATTTCTACAGGGGGCCTACACATGAAAATCACCGCACTACTTTCCACTCTCGCCTTATCCTTCGCCAGTCATGCATTTGCCAGTGAACAAGTGCTTTTCTTGGAACCGGCCGACGGCCAAGAAGTGTCGAGCCCTTTTAAAGTGCGTTTTGGTTTGGAAGGAATGAAGATCGCGCCGCTTGGCGATATGACGCCAGGTACCGGGCACCACCATCTGATCATCAATGGCAAGGCGCTGACAAAAGGCGAGTCGGTTCCGGTCAACGAAACCAATCTGCATTTCGGCAAGGGACAAACAGAAACCGAGCTAAAACTCCCTCCCGGCGATTACACATTGACCTTGCAATTCGGCAATGGTGCGCATCAATCCTATGGTCCTGAGATGAGCCGCACAATTAAGGTTCGCGTAATCGGCACACTTAAGTAACCGAGCAAAATCAATTGTGATTTCTATGCGGTATTTTTTGTAGGAGCGGGCCTTGCCTGCGATAGGTGTCAGCACATGCAAGCTATCGCGGCAAGGCCCGCTCCTTCTATGATTCATGTCAAGAGGGTTTTGCAAATTCATCCA